>CAMCTH010000043.1 GCA_945877965.1 Planctomicrobium piriforme
ACCGCGCTGCAGCGGACGCAGGTCGCCGTTGACCCGCACGATCGGCGGTCGGCCGACCTTCAAGTGCAAGTCGCTCCCCTTGAGCTTGACCAGCGCGCGGAAGAGCTTGTCGATCTCCAGATCGACGCGCTTCTGAATGAATCGCTCGGCGATTTTATCGACGTCTACGACGGCCATTATCGTTATTCCGCTGCTATTCGATCGGTCGCACTAGAGTCGGACGGGAACGCCCCGTGCGGCCATTTGGAGTTTGGCTTCTTGGATCGTGTACTCGCCGAAGTGGAACATGCCGGCCGCTAAGACGGCGTCGGCGTGGCCCAGCAACACGGCGTCGGCCAGATGATCGGGCGTCCCCGCTCCGCCGCTGGCGACGACCGGAATCGAGACCGCATCGGCGACGGCTCGCGTGATCTCTAAATCGTACCCTTGTTTGGTACCGTCGGCATCCATGCAGGTGAGCACGATCTCTCCGGCGCCGAACTCTTCCATCTTCCGCGCCCACTCGACCGCTTCGAGCCCCGTCGGCACGCGGCCGCCGTTGATGTGCACTTCCCAAACGTCGCGGCCGTCGCGCTGCACGCGCTTGGGGTCGATGTTGACGACTGTCGCGCAGCTGCCGAACTTGTCGGAAACGGCGCGGACCAACTCGGGCGTCCGGACCGCGGCGGAGTTGATGCTCACCTTCTCGGCCCCGGCCTGAATGAGTCGGGCTGCATCTTCGAGGGTGCGAATGCCCCCCCCGACCGTGAACGGCATGAAGACCGTCTCGGAGACCCGCCGGACGACGTCGACGATGATGTCACGCCCTTCGTGGCTAGCCGTGATGTCGAGAAAGACGAGCTCGTCGGCCCCTTCCGCTTCGTACCGGGCCGCCACGGCCACGGGGTCGCCGGCATCGCGCAAGTTCAAGAACTTGGTGCCTTTAACGACACGCCCTTGATTGACGTCGAGGCAGGGAATGACGCGCTTGGCAAGCATGCGGCGGAAATCGCGAAGATGGGAAGACGGCGACGTGCTGGGAAACCGGTTGAGAGATCTGCGTAAATCCCGCAACGGTAGCGACTTTCACTCTAAGCCGAGGCCCCCCACCGGTCAACCAGCCGACCTTCGGGGGTTGGCGGGCCATTCCGGTTACATTTTGGCAAAGAACCGGCGGATTCGGCTGACAGTGCGTAGAGTTACTTACGTGGTGCCGTTTCCGTGGGTTTCTTAACTTCATGAGGTGCCGTATGTTCGCCCGCCGCTTCCTGCTGAGCTTGGTCGTCATGACCATGCTGTTCTCTGGATCGGCTTTCGCCGATGATCCGTCGCACACGAAAAAGGTGATCGACCCCCAAGAGCATGCCGCGCAACAGCGCCGTAGCACACGGTCGTACTCCGTCGCCCCGAGCGGCGGTCCGATGCTGATGATGCGCAACCGGACGCTCCGTCTCGAAGGAACGCCGTCGCACATGCTGTTCCGTAGCGACCGCAAGATCCCCGGCTTGTACTTCGTTCGCTAAGCCGAACGCGGTCAACTTTTTACGTCGCACACTTGGAGACGTCGCACGCTCCGAGAACGGGGCGGACTTTCAATCGGTCCGCCCTTTTTCGTTCCTATATGACAAGGAAGCGGAGAATCAGTCGGCGGCCAATAGCGACGGCGTCCGCAGCGACTTCGTCCACTCGATCTCGAGTTCGGCCACGCCGTCGAGGTCGTAGATCTTGCGGAGCGCGGCGTCGTAGCCGTGCTCCAGCGCATGTTCCACAAAGTCGACGAACTCCGTCGGTTTGCCGCGCGCCGCCAAGAACCGGACGACCGAGGCGCTCTGGCCGTAGAAGGTCGTCATTCGCTCGGGCGACGGATAATTATCCAACGCCAAGAGTTCGGCCAGCCGAAATTGCCGCCGCAATGCCGAAGCCCGGCGAAAATCGGCGTCGTGCAATGTTTGCTTCCGGTGCGGATCGGCCAGCAGCGCCAACCCTTCGTCGGCCCAGCGCGGCATCGGCGCGTTTACAAATCGATTGGCCGCCAACACGTGCACCAATTCATGAGCCAGCGCGCCGTCGAGCCAATCGGCCCGATCGCCGCGGACGTCGATTTGCCGCGTGACGACGCGCCCCGCTTCCGTTTCAACCCACGCGCTGGCGACGGTCCGCTCACCGCCGGGCACCGCCCGCAAGTAGCTCAGCGCGTCGCCATGGACGACGACGAGACAACGCGGCGACCATGCGACTTCATCTGCCTTGGGATCGCTGCCTTTTAGATCACTGCCGTTGCGTTCGGCCGCGTCCCTGCGGTCAACGCTCCGATTGCGATTTGCTGCGACGTCCCTGTCGTGCGCCTCGCCCGATCCGACCTCCGTGTCGAGTTCCGAACCTCTCTCTTCTCCGGCCCCGGCAAACCACTTCGCCCCCAACTCACGCTTGAGCGCCTCGCAGCGCTCGCCCCATTGCTGCACGTCGTTCGCCGCGCCGCGAGGCGCTCGAACGATAAAGTGCTCGGTCTGAACCTCAACGAATCGGCCGGTCTGCGGAGTCGTCGCTCCTGCCCCGGAGCAACAAATCCAACCGGCCAGAAACCCGATGAGGTGCCGCACGCTGCGCATCTAGGTCGTTCTCGTTCGATGTCTGAGGCACCGAGAGAACGAAATCGTTCGCCGCGTGCAGTGACGTTCCGGCAATAAACACTTCCCGTGCCGAACGATGCGGCGAACTTACGACAGCCGCGATTCCTACCACGCTTAAAGCATTCAGCGGCAACAACTTGCCGAATCTCATCAAATCCGAACGTCAGTCGTGCCGGCACGCCGTGGCCTGCGCGGATGCCCGGCAAACGTGCCGCGCCGCTTCGCAATCCGGCACCCGTTGCTACCTTCCTCATCAGCAACGGTCCGCTCCTTGTTCGCCTGAACCGTGTCCGCTAACTTGGACCGATTCCGGTCGGCCCCGCGGCCCGACTCTACTTGCAGCCGCGTGCGTGTCTCTGCCGTCTGAACCCTCGAACCCCGGCTTCCCGTTTCTGCTATGAGCGACCCTTACTTTCAGTCCCAATTTGCCGAACGCATCGGCGGCATCAACTACGGCAAGGGAACCGAGATCTATAAGTTCGAGAAGATCAAGCGCGCCAAGCGCAAGGCCTTGGCCGAACATCCGGAGCGGAGCCTGATCGACTTCGGCATCGGCGAGAACGACGAGCCGGCGCCGGAGAACGTCCGTCGCGTGTTGGCGGAAGAAGCCAACAAGTCCGAGAACCGCGGCTACGCCGACAACGGCATCGCGGCCTACAAGGAAGCGGCCGCGCGATTCATGCAGCGGCAATTCGGCGTGACGCTCGACCCGGTCAAGGAAGTGAACCACTGCATTGGCACAAAGACGGCGCTCGCCATGTTGCCGGCCGCCTTTATCAACCCGGGCGATTACACGCTGATGACGGTCCCCGGCTACCCGGTGGCCGGCACGCACACCAAGTACTACGGCGGCAACGTCCATCGCCTACCGCTCGTCGCCCAGAACGACTTCTTCCCCGACCTGACGTCGATCCCCGCCGACGTCCTGGCCAAGACGAAGCTCCTTGTCCTCTGCTATCCGAACAGCCCGACGGGCAAGACCGCCACGGTCGATTTCTATAAGCGAGTGATCGAGTTTGCTCAGAAGCACAAGATCGTCGTCGTGCAGGATGCGGCCCACAGCATGCTCTCGTACGATCAGAAGCCGCTCAGCTTCTTGCAAGTGCCGGGCGCGAAAGAGGTCGGCGTCGAAGTCCATTCGATGTCGAAGGGCTTCCACATGATCGGCTGGCGGATGGGCTTCGTCGCCGGGCATGAAAAAATCGTCCAGGCCTTCGCCGACGTCAAAGACAACAGCGACTCCGGTCAGTTCATGGCCGTACAAAAGGCAGCGGCCGCCGCGCTCGACGACGATTCGATTCCGGTTCGCGTGCGTGAAAAGTATCGCCGCCGCTTGCAAAAGCTCGTCACCGTGCTCAAGCAATGCGGTTTCGATTGCAACATGCCCGGCGGAACGTACTTCTTGTACACACCGTCGCCGAAGGGACTCGCCGACGGCACGAAGTTCGCCAACGGCGAAGAGGCGGGCCAATACCTCATCACCGAGCATTCGATCGTCACCGTGCCGTGGGACGACGCAGGCCCGCACCTGCGGTTCTCCGTCACCTACGAAGCGGCCGATGAAAAAGCTGAAGACGCCCTGATGCAAGCGACGGCCGAACGCCTCGCCAAGATCAAGCCGGTGTTCTAGGTCGCTAGAGTTCTCCTCACGTCGCAAATCGTCCTTCACCTCAAGGTCCGAATCGATGCGGTCTCCGTCGCGGCAATTGGGTTTGGCTTCGATTCTCTTCACGACCATGACTTGTCTAACGGCAATCGGCTGCGGCAGTTCGCAACCGACCGAGCCGTCGCTCGTGCAGCAAGTGGAACTCACGCAGCATGAGCGCAATCCCGAGATTCGCGCGCGCCGCTTGATCGATCTAAGCATCAAGCAGCGCGAGATGAAGGACAATCCCGGCGCGGCGGCGACCGTCGATCTCGCACTGAAGAGCGCTCAAGAGATCAAGGTCCCGACGATCAAGGCCGAGGTGCTACTGGCCGTCGCCAAGGAGTTGACCAAGGCGGGCGGTTCCAAGATCCAAGCCAACGACGCGATCGAGTCGGCCCGCGTCGCCGTCGCCACAATTCCCGATCGCGGCGAGAAGGTCGCGGCGCAGATCAGCCTCGGCGTCGCCCTGTTCCAACTCGGCGAACGCCCGACCGCCAACGTCTCGCTGACCGGCGCCGAGTCGCTGCTCGAAGGGGTCACCAAGCCCGCGGAAAAGGCGACGCTGCTCGCCGCCCTCGGCGCCGCCTGGGCTCAGACCGGCGACAAAGCCAAATCCGACGCCGCCTTAAAAAGTGCCGCCGGGACGACGGCCGGGATCGCCGATGCCCGGGAGCGCGTGCGGGCTCAAAGCGCCGTCGCCGCCTCGCTCTACGGCGACGAGCAACCGACCGCAGGCCGACAGTTCTTGGACGCCGCGGTCGTGTCGGCCCGCAGCATCACCGACCCGCAAGGCAAGGCCTACGCGCTGTCGGAAATCTTCGAAGCCCTCTCGCCGTTCCGCACCCGCGTGCCGGTCAGCGAACTGCTGACCGAAGCCGGCACGGCAGCGCAAGAGGTCAAAGACCAGGATCAAAAGACAGTCCTCCTCCGCCATCTACAATCGCTGCTGAGCGTCCCGCAGTAGCACTCGCTCTACATGAAATCACTCCTCCGTCGCGGGCGCGAAGCCGCGGCGGAGCGTGTTCTCGGTGATCGTCCGCGGCACGACGAACTGCAGCAGATAATCGGGGCCGCCGGCCTGGCTGCCTATCCCCGACATCTTGAAGCCGCCGAACGGTTGGCGTCCGACGAGCGCCCCGGTGATCGGCCGATTGAGATATAAGTTTCCCACCGTGTACTCGCGCCGCGCTCGATCCAAATGGGCCGGACTCCGCGAGTACATGCCGCCGGTCAACGCATAGTCGGTCCCGTTCGCGATCGCCAGCGCCTCGTCGAGGTTCGCCGCCCGCAACACCACCAACACTGGCCCGAAGATTTCCTCCTGCGCCAAGCGTCCCTGCGGCGGAATATCGGCAAAGATGTGCGGCCCGACGAAGTACCCCTGCTCCGCGAGCGGACCGGCATCGACGCCAAGCACCAGCCGCCCTTCGCGCTTGCCGATCTCGATGTACTCGCGGACACGCCGCTGCGAGTCGGCATCGATCACCGGTCCGATCGACGTCGCCGGGTCTTCCGCAATACCAAGTTTCAAACTCTGCGTCGCCGCGGCGAGTCGTTCCAAAAACGTTTCATAGATCGGCGCGAGGACGATCACTCGACTGCAGGCCGAGCATTTCTGGCCTTGATATCCAAACGCACTCTTCACGACGCCGACAACTGCCTCGTCGAGGTCGGCATCGTCGTCGACGATGATCGCGTTCTTCCCTCCCATCTCGGCAATGACCCGCTTCACCGAGGACATGCCGTTCGCCGACACTTCGGCCGCCCGACGATGGATCGCCAGCCCGACGCTCCGCGAGCCGGTGAACGCGATCACACCGACGTCGGGATGTTCGACGAGCGCCGCGCCGGCCGTCTCGCCCGGGCCGGGCAGATAATGAACCACGCCGGGCGGGAAACCCGCTTCGAGCAGCAAGTCCATCAACCGCGCTGCAATGATCGGCGACTGCTCGGCCGGCTTCATCACGACCGTGTTACCGGTGACGAGGGCCGCCGTCGTCATGCCGCAAAGAATGGCGAGCGGAAAGTTCCACGGCGCGATGACCGCCGCGACGCCGCGCGGCAAATAGACGAACTCGTTCTCTTCGCCGGCGAGCCGGACTCCGTGCGGCAATTCGAACCGCAGCGCCATGCGGGCATAGTACTCGCAAAAGTCGATCGCCTCGGCGACGTCGCCGTCCGCCTCACGCCACGTCTTGCCGCACTCAAACACCTCCCAAGCGGCCAGCTCGTAGCGCTGCTTGCGAATCAGCGCGGCGAGTTGCTTCAACAACTCGGCGCGACCTGCCACGCCAAGCGCATTCCACGCTGGAAAAGCCCGCTTCGCCGCGGCGACGGCATTGTTCGCTTCTTCGCGTCCCGCCGAGGCGGTGCGACCGACGACTTCGCTTTTGCGCGATGGATTGAGTGACGTCAATTGCTCGGTTGTTTCAACCTCGCGGCCGTCGATCACCAGCGGACGAACGACGCCGAGCTTCGAGCGGACTTCGTCGACGGCCCCCTGCATCCGTTCGCGTTCTGCGGCGACGGCGAAGTCCAGCAGCGGTTCGTTGCGATAGTCGTCGACGATCAGCAGCGGCGCGGGCCCCGAGTTTTTGGTCGGGGTCGTCAGCCGCTGTTCGTGTTGCGTCGGATTCATCAGCAGCACCTCCGGCGGCACCTCATCGGTGAACGCGCTTTTGAGGAACGAATCGTTGGAAGTGTTTTCGAGCAAGCGCCGCACGAGGTACGCCATGCCTGGGATCAACTCGCCGAACGGCATGTAGACCCGCAAGCGATAGCCCATCCGCGTGAAGACTTCTTTCTCCAAGTCGGCCATGCCGTACAGCATCTGCAACTCGAACTCTTGTTGCGGGATGCCGAGATGCCGAGCCGTCGCCAGGCCGTGCGCCAACGAGCGAACGTTGTGGCTCGCCAAGGCCGTCCGCAGCACAGGATGATTGCGGAGCAGAAATCGCGCACAGCGCTCGAAGTTCGCGTCGGACTCCCACTTGCGTTGGAAGACCGGCACCGGCCAACCTTGCAGTCCGGAATGGACGGTCTCGTAATCCCAATACGCCCCTTTGACGAGCCGAATCCAGACGCTCGCGCCGCGTCGTGCCGCCCAATCGCGCAAGTTTCGCAGGTCTTGTTCGGCCTCTTTCAAATAACATTGAATGACGATGCCGACGTCGCTCCGCGCGCGAAACTCGTCTTCCATCAACACGGACTGGAAGACATGCAGCGTCAGGTCCTTCGTGCGGTACGACTCCATGTCGACATGGACGAACGCTCCGTGCCGCGCCGCCGCACGGAGCAACAGTCGTAATCGTCGCGCGACGCGCTCCGTCGAACCGGCGACGTCGATCGGGTCGAACTGACTATCGAGGGCCGAGAGCTTGAGCGAGACGTTGACGCGCGGCAGGAGCACGGAGCCGGCCCGATCGCATTGCGGCACCTCGGGCCAGGCGTTGATCGTTGGCGCGACGCCGTCGAGCAAGTCGAGATACGACTGCAAGTAGCGGTCGGCTTCGCTCTCGCTAATGACCGCCTCGCCCAACAAGTCGAACGTGCAGGCGCGATGCAGTTTCCGTTCGCGTTTCGCCGTCGTCAGCAACTCGGCGGGGCTCGTTCCGGCGATAAATCGGCGCGCATGATTCTGCGCATTGCGCCGCGCCGCCATCGCGACGGCCCGGCCGACGAGCGAACCGGGCATCGCCGCCACGAGCCCGACGCGGACGGCCGCCGGCAGTCGCGCGCTCACTTCATGAAAGTATTCGTGCAGATGGCGGACGATCGAGTCGCTCGTGCCGAGCATCGGCAGGACGTCGATGAAGCGGAACATCTGGACCTTGACCGACTCGTCGGCCATCGTCCATTGCATGATCCGGTCGTCCCACCAGCGACGGCTCAGCATGATCGGCTGCCGCCCGGCGATTTGGTCGAGCAGTTGCCGCCCGATTTCTTGGGTCGACGCCTCGATCCGCTGCAGTTCCACCTCGCGGAAGTCGTCGGACACAGAGGCCCCCTTGCTGGAGGGAGGAGCGGGTCGACCGGTCAGCAGGTCGCCCAGGTCCCCATCCCGCGTCGTCACGACGCTGCTGAATCGTACTTTTCTCCTGGCAGGGGTCAAGCAACGTCGCCGGGAATCTGGAAACGTAATCACAAACAAGGCAAGGCTTTACGGTTATAGCGATCCCTGCCGAAAGCCACGCGTCGGCGGACACCGCCCGGCAAATAATCAGGTCGGTCCGCGCATCACTTCTCATGGCTAGGGCAAGGTTCGACTAATCTGGGCAGAAGCGACCCCCCGATGCCGTGAGATGGAATGACCAACATGCCTTTGAATCACGAACATAGTCACTCCGATCCGGTCCGCGAGCCGCAGTCGGACGACCTGCTCTGGACCGCGTTCCAGTACTCCGTCGGCGAACTGCCGAGCGACGAGGCGGATCGCTTTGAGGCTCGGCTCGAAACCGATGCCGCCGCCCAACGGGCGCTGACCGAGGCGGTCGCGTTGCACGAAGGGGTTCGGCTGGTCGAAAAGACGCCGGCGGAAACGCCCGCTTACGCGACCAACCGTTACGTCGTCGCAGCAAGCAGCGAGCATTCGACTTGGCGGAATGCGATTGTTTGGACGCTGCTGACAACGGCCGCCTCGTTGGCCCTCTGGTTCGGCGTGCTGAAGCCGCGCTCCGACGAAGCGACTAACCTTGCGCATCAACCAATCGGCGAAACCCAACGCGAGTTGGCGATGGCGTGGATCGCGGGCCAAGCGGCTCACGAAGAACTGGCACTTACTGACGATCCTGCGAGCGACCCGACGTTGCGCGTCGAACTGCTGACGACCGACGACGAAGCGCTGGTCGAAGTCGATTCGCTCCCGGCGATCGCCGCGCCGACGGCTCCCGACTGGCTGATCGCCGCACTGGTCGACGCCGAGACCTCGCCGCTGCGAGGAGAGAACTAACCGATGTCGATCGCGCTCCACCTGCCGCACTCGCTCAAGTCGTCGCGTCGATACGTCGTCGGTCTGCTCGGAGTCTCGGCGCTGGCCGTTACGCTGAGTGCGACGACGACCGTCGATGCCGAGACTGATGCGACGACGACTCCGGCCGTTGCTCCGCTTGCCGACGCGGACAAGAAACCGACCGCCGACGCGAACGACAAGGCGAATGCGAATCGGCCGAATCGCCCTGCCCGCGAGCTGCCGGCCTTCACGCCCGAGCGCGAAGCGGCGGCCCTCACGTTCGTCGCCGCCCATCATCCGGAACTGACGCCGCTGTTGGCCGGTTTGAAGACGAGCCGCCCGAACGAGTATCAACGGGCCGTCCGCAAACTCTTCGCCGACAGCGAACGTTTGGCGCAGAACCGCGAGTTCAACCCTAAGCATTACGAACTCAAGCTCCGCGAGTGGAAACTCGAATCGCGCGTGCAACTGCTCGTCGCTCGCCTGACGATGGGTCGGACGCCGAAGCTCGAAGCCGAACTGCGAACCGTGCTGGAGGAGCAACTGCTCGTCCGCCGCGAGTTGCTCTCAGTCGAACGGGACCGGATGCAGAACAAAGTGACGGCGCTCGACCAAGAGATCAACGCCATCGACGCCGACCTCGCCGGCGCGGTGACCGAACAATTCAACAAAGCGCTGAACTCCGCCGGTCAGAAGAAGCCGGCGGCCAAAGCGAAATCGACGGCAGCCCCCGCCGCTGCAACTCCCTCCAACACCGCGCCGTAACGGCGTTTTCCTTTGCCGGAAGAATGAAGGACTAAGCATGGCACGCACATTCACAAGCTGGACGATTCTCTGCGGACTCGCGCTGGGCGGAATGCTTTGGTGCGGTTCCGAATCCCAGAGCGCCGAAGTGATTCGCCGCGCCGACGAGCGCTTCGCAAGTGAAGAGGGAACGGAAGTTCCGAGCCTGCAACGGCACGTCTTGCCGCTGATGGGTCGACTCGGCTGCAACGGCCGCGCCTGCCACGGCTCGTTCCAAGGCCAAGGGGGCTTCCGGCTCTCGTTGTTCGGCTACGACTTCAAAACCGATCACGAAGCGATCGTCAAGGGAGACGCCCCGCGCGTCGATCTGAAAAAGGTCTCCGAGAGCTTGATCTTGTCGAAGCCGTCGTCGGACGATCCCGATGAGCACGGCGGCGGCAAGCGAATGGACGTGAAGAGCTGGCAGTATCGCCTGATCCGCAAGTGGGTCGAGGCCGGCGCTCCGGAAGTGAACGAAGATGCCGACGCCAAGTTCGTCAAAATGGTCGTCACGCCGACCGAGATCGTCTTCAAGAAAGCCGGCGAGACCGCGACGCTGAACGTCGTCGCCCACTGGTCGGACGGCACGATCGAAGACGTCACCCCGCTCTGCCGTTTCCAAACCAACGACGACGGCGTCGCGAAGGTCGACGTCGACGGCACGATCACGGCCCTCGACAAAGGCGATACCCACATCGTCGCCTTCTACGACAACGGCGTCGTGCCGGTGTCGGTCCTGCTGCCGGTCAGCGAGAACGTCGGCCCGAAGTATCCGTCGGTCGCGACGAAAACGAAGGTCGACGAACTGGTCGTCAACAAGCTCCGTAAGCTCGGCATCATGCCGGCCGAGCTTTGCACCGACGGCGAGTTCCTCCGTCGCGCCAGCCTCGACATCACCGGCCAATTGCCGACCGCCGACGAAGTGAAAACATTCCTCGCCGATCAATCCAGCGACAAGCGGTCGCGCAAAGTCGACGAGTTGCTGCAGCGTCCGGCTTTCTCCGCTTGGTGGGCGACGAAGCTAAGCGACGTGCTGGGGAACAGTGAGAATCAACTGAAGAACAACCCGCCGCCGATGGCCGGCGAACATTGGTATCGCTGGCTGAACGCCCGGCTGCTTGAGAACGAGCACTACGACGACATCGTCGAGCGAATCGTGATGGCGACGAGTCGCAGTTCCGAAGGTCAAACGTTCGAGGAATACTGCGCCGAGATCACGTCGTACGTCCGCAAGGACAACCCGGCCGATTTCACCGATCGCGAGACGATGCCGTATTACTGGATGCGGCAAAACATGCGTCTGCCGAACGAAAAGGCCCTGTCTTTCAGCTACGCCTTCCTCGGCGTGCGGTTGCAGTGCGCCGAGTGCCACAAGCATCCGTTCGATCAATGGAGCCAGAGCGACTTCCAACACTTTACGGCTTTCTTCAACCGCATCACGAGCGGACCGGCCGACAAAGAAGCCGAAAAGGCGATGATCGCTAAGCTCAACATCAAGACCGACCCCAAGGACGGCGGCAACAAACTGCGTCAAGAGTTATATGCCATGGCTCTCGAAGGGACCGTCGTCCCCTTCAACGAGGTCTACATTCGCAAGTCGGGCGCTGCGGTCCGCGGCAACAAGGACAAAGCCAAGCTCATGACCGCCGGCCGCGTGATCACGCCCAAGGTGCTCGGGGGCGAAGAAGCCGTCGACAAGAACTACGACGATCCGCGGCAACCGCTCATGGATTGGCTCCGCCAGAAGGACAACCCGTACTTCGCGCGGTCGTTCGTCAATCGCGTGTGGGCCCATTACTTCAACGTCGGCATCGTTGAACCGGCCGACGACATGAACCTAGCCAACGCGCCGAGCAACAAGGAGTTACTGGACTACTTGGCCGACGCCTTCATCGAGCACGATTACGACATTCGCTGGCTCATGCGCGAGATCGTCAGCAGCGACACCTACCAACGAAGCTGGGAAACGAACGCCACGAACGAACTCGATCTGCGCAACTTCAGCCGCAACGTGCCGCGCCGTCTGCCGGCCGAGGTGGTCTACGACGCCGTCGTCAGCGCCACCGCCGGGCAGGTCGAAATTGAACAGCGCCGCAACGAACCAGTCGATCGCTGCTCGATCGGACTGGGACAAGGCTACACAGCCAGGAAGAACGGCGGCGCGACCTACGCGCTGGGCGTCTTCGGCAAGCCGAAGCGCGAAACGCCTTGCGATTGCGAACGCTCGAATGAGCCGTCGCTGCTGCAAACCGTGTATCTGCGGAACGATCAAGAGATCTTCAACATGATTACCCGCCGCAACGGCTGGTTCCACGAAAACCTGGCGGCACTCGGCGCTCAGCAAACCGCAGCGGTTCCTGTCACGAACGCCCGCGGCAACGATACGGGCGAACTTAAGAACCAGATTCGCTATGTGGAGCGGTCACTGGCGGAGGTGACGGACAAAATTCAAAAGCTGAAGAAGCAAGACAAGAAGACGACGGCGGCCGAGCTGAAATCGTTGCGTGCATCGGAGGCCCGACTCGAGGCCCGGCTGGCGGAGTTCAAAAAGGATCTCGATCAGAAATCGCGCCGACCTAGCGATGCCCCGGCGGAGCCTGTGAAAACGGCGGCCCTCGGGCCCGCCGAACTCGTCACTCAAGCGTATCTCCGCACGTTCAGCCGCTATCCGACCGACTCGGAAGTGCAACAGGCCGAAGAATACCTCCAAACCTCGACCGACCTCTCGGTCGGCATGCGCGATTTGATTTGGGCGCTGCTCAACTCGAAAGAGTTCGTCGTCAACCATTAATCACAACTCCGCACTCCCTACACAACCGCTCACTCCCCTTTGTTGAAGGATCTCCCCATGTCCACGCATCGTTTTTGCGACGGAATGAAACGCCGTGACTTTGTGAAGGTCGGCGCGCTCGCCGGCAGCCTGAGCTTGGTCGACTATTTGAGCTTGGCGAAGGCCGGGGCGGTTAGCTCCGGCGCTAAGGCCAAGTCGGCGATCTACATTCGCCTCGGCGGCGGGCCGACGCACATGGACACGTTCGACATGAAGCCGGACGCCCCGGTCGAGTACCGCGGCAATCTGAAGCCGATCCAGACGAACGTCTCGGGCGTCGAAATCAGCGAGAAGCTGCCGCTGTTGGCCCAGGTCGCCGACAAGTTCACGATTCTCCGCGGCGTCAGCCACACGCTGGCCGCGCACGAACTCGGCAGCAAGTACTTGCTCACCGGCAATCGTCCGCTGCCGTCGCTCGAGTATCCCGGCATCGGTTCGGTGGTCAGCAAAGAACTGTCGGCCCCGGCCGATCTCCCGCCGTACGTCGCCATTCCGAACTCACAGGTCGGCGGCGGCTTCCTCGGCCTGCAGTACGGCCCTTTTGCCACGAACGCTTCGCCGAAGCTCGGCACGCCGTTCAACGTCCGCGGCATCGGCCTGCAAAACGGCATGTCGATCAGCGACGTAGAACGTCGCGAAAAGCTGCTCGCCTCGGTCGACAACACCTTCCGCTCGATCGAATCGAAGAGCGACGTGCTGAACGGCCTCGATGAGTTCTCCGAGCAGGCCTACAACATGATCAGCTCGAAACGGGCTCGCGACGCCTTCGATCTCTCACGCGAGAGCGAGAAGACGGCCAAACGCTTCGGCGAGGGCGACATGAACCAGAGCGCGCTCTTGGCCGTGCGACTCGTCGAAGCCGGCGCTCGCTTCGTCACGCTCACGACCGGCAACTGGGATATGCACACCGACATCTACGGCCGGCTCGACAAGAGCTTGCCGATGATCGATCAAGCGGTGTCGGCCCTGTTGACGACGTTGGAAGAGCGCGGCCTGCTCGAATCGACGGCCGTGATCATGACCGGTGAGTTCGGGCGGACGCCGAAGGTGAACGCCCGCGGCGGCCGCGACCACTGGCCGCGTGCAATGTTCGTCTTCATGGCCGGCGGCGGTATGAAGACCGGCCAGGTGATCGGCGCCAGCAGCGAAAAAGGCGAAGGCCCCGCCAATGCCGCGATCACGCCGGACGACGTCGCGACGTCGCTGTTCCACAGCCTCGGCATCGACCCGCGGAAGGAATACCAAACCAGCTCGGGCCGCCCGATCATGATCTCGCGCGACGGCAAGGTCATTCCGCAACTGTTCGGCTAAAGTACGCTGCATACTCCGGGTACCGCTTAGCGCATCGTTTGCAAACACTCAGGTCGAGGCCCCTCCGCGGGGCCTCGACTTTTTTGTGCGCCGGGGCGCGCCACGACGAGCAACGAACTGCCGATCGGCCAACGCACCCCGCGGCAGATCGCGGCATTCTCGAACTGCAGCACCCGCCGACACGCCGAGCCGAGCCGGCCCCGGCCGTGGCGGAGATCGGAGGCCGGCTCCGTGTTTTCCGTCGACTCGT
>CAMCTH010000044.1 GCA_945877965.1 Planctomicrobium piriforme
TCGATCGCGACGAAGTCGCGTACGCCGGGGGAGGTTGATCGCCGAGAATTTGAAATGGCCGATTTGATATTACGATCGCCGCCGCCGCGCAGTGTGCGCGTTCCAACGGCACGAATCCGCGCAGTACGCAGGTACCCCAATAAGGGCCGCGCGGAAAGTCGATGTGATTCCGCGCAGGAAGAGAGCGCGTCGGCACGTCGTTTGTTAGCTCGACAGGTAAACGTACTGCCGATAGCTCAACTTCCGCAGCCACGGAATGCGGTAGCCCCAGCGGTCGAGCGTCGCGAACGGTTTCGGATACTTGCCGCGGAGCAGGTACATCGAGATCAAACGAAAGAACAACAGCTCGGGATACGCGGTCCGGACGGCGAACTGTTTCCGCAGTACGTCGATCTCTTGCGGCGCGAGCGGGAACTCTTCGTCGTCGCCGTTCTTGGGAATCCACCATCGGCCGACCAAGTGCGTGCGGAACCAGATCAGCAGGCGACTTACGGAGCTGTTTTCGTAGAAGAACCCACGTCCGTTGGGCACGATCGTCTCGCGCAGGACGTCGACGAATTTGGGGAACGGTTCGAGGTGATGCAGGATCATCGAGCCGTACGCGAGATCGGCCGGCCCGACGTCGGTGAGGCGAAACGCGTCGGCCGTCATGGGGTGGACGTTCTCGATGCCGCCGGCCGCGCAGTAACGTTGCAGATTCAAGACGGCTTGATCGCTCGTGTCGACGGCGATCACCTCGGCCCCGCGCGCGGCGAAGAACAGCGACGCCGCCCCGCTGCCGCAGCCGAGATCAATCAGCCGCTTGCCCGTCACGTCGCCGAAGTGAGCCAGGGCCGCGTGCAGGACCGGATCGTCGTCTTTGGGGAGCTCGACGCCGTATTCCCAATGGGCCGTTCCTTGGGAATGAACCCGATTCCAAAACGCCACGCTCGACATGCCAGGCTCCTCGGTCGATCCTTCGACGCTCGTTCTTGCCATCCTACGCGGCCGCATCGTAACGGATCGGCAATTCGCGGGACCAGACGAGCTGGGCCGGTTGTGGACGTCGCACCTCAATCTGCTGCGGATCGTTTGTTACAATGCGGGTCTGCCTTTTTCCCCTCCTGAGACGCTTCGCATGTCGAAATACTCCGCTGCCGAACTGTTGGAAACCTTGCCGCAAACGGGAGCCGCCGGCGGTGCCGGCGATTTGCTCGATGTGCAGACCTCGGCCGCGGGACCGGCGGGATCGCTGCCGCTGACGCCCGAGATGCTGCGCGATGCCCCGAGCGGCGATCTGTTCGGGCTGTCGCAGAACGCGGGAATGGGGTGGCCGCCGCAAGAAATGCTCGGGCCGCAGTTTCTGTTGCTGAGCACCCAAGGGGGCGTGCGGGCCGAGGATGGCAAGCCGATCGCGCTCGGCTATCACACGGGACATTGGGAAGTCGGTCTGTTGACGCAAGCGGCCGCGCGCGAATTGAAAGCGGCCGGCGGCGTGCCGTTCGCCGCGTTCGTGTCGGACCCGTGCGACGGACGTTCGCAAGGGACGACCGGCATGTTCGACAGCCTGCCGTATCGCAACGATGCGGCCACAGTCTTTAGAAGACTCATCCGCAGCCTGCCGACGCGGCGCGGCGTGCTGGGCGTGGCGACCTGCGACAAAGGGTTGCCGGCGATGATGATGGCCTTGGCCGGCTGCGGTTCGTTGCCGTGCGTGTTGGTGCCGGGGGGCGTGACGTTGCCGCCGACCGTCGGCGAAGATGCCGGCAAAGTGCAATCGATCGGCGCGCGCTACGCTCATGGCGAGATCTCGCTCGAAGAGGCGGCCGAACTCGGTTGCCGCGCGTGTGCGTCGCCCGGCGGCGGCTGCCAGTTCTTAGGGACCGCCGCGACGAGCCAAGTCGTGGCCGAGGCGCTGGGCTTGAGCTTGCCGCACTCGGCGCTCGCGCCGTCGGGGCAACCGATTTGGCTCGACATGGCCTGCCGCAGCGCGAAGGCGTTGTGGACGCAAACCGAACGCGGCTTGAAGCTGAGCGATATTCTGACCGACGGCGCGGTGCGCAACGCGATGGTCGTGCATGCCGCATGCGGCGGCTCAACGAACTTGCTGCTACACATTCCAGCCGTCGCCTTCTCGGCCGGACTGCGACGCCCGACGGTCGACGATTGGAATGACGTGAACCGCAAAGTGCCGCGACTCGTCGACGCTTTGCCGAACGGACCGGTCGGTCATCCGACGGTTCGCGTCTTCTTGGCCGGCGGCGTGCCCGAGATCATGCTGCATCTGCGCGAGCTCGGTCTGCTCGATCTGAACGTGCTGACGGCGACCGGCGACACGCTCGGCAACGTGTTGAAATGGTGGGAGAAGTCGGCGCGTCGCAGTCGTTTGCGGATGTTGCTTAAGGAACGTGACGGGGTCGACGCGGACGACGTGATCATGAATCCGACGCGCGCGAAAGAGCGCGGCCTGACGAGTACGGTTTGTTTTCCCCGCGGCAACTTGGCCCCCGAAGGTTCGGTGATCAAGAGCACGGCGATCGACGCCCGCGTCGTCGATGCGGACGGCATCTATCGCAAGCTCGGTCCGGCTCGGGTTTTTACGCGCGAGAAGGACGCCGTCGCCGCGATCAAGGGGACCGGCGGCGTGAAACCGATTCAAGCCGGCGACGTGCTCGTCCTGTGCGGTCGCGGGCCGATGGGCTCCGGTATGGAAGAGATTTATCAGATCACGTCGGCCTTGAAGCACTTGTCGTTCGGGCGCGAAGTGGCGGTCATCACCGACGCGCGCTTCTCGGGGGTCAGTACCGGCGCGTGTTTGGGGCACGTCGGACCCGAGGCGTTGGCCGGCGGGCCGATCGGCAAGCTGCGCGACAGTGATCGGATTCGGATCGTCGTCGATCGTAATCGATTGGTCGGTACGGTCGATTTCGTCGGCGAGAGTTCGGCCGACGGCGCGACGTGGCGCGAAGTGACGCCCGACGAAGGGGCGAAGATTCTGGCGGCCCGCCCCGCGCGCGAAGATATGCACGCCGATGCTGACTTACCCGACGACACGCGACTGTGGGCCGCCTTGCAAGCGCTCGGCGGCGGCACGTGGGGCGGTTGCGTCTACGACGTCGACGCCATTACGGCGGCGTTGCGACGTTGAAACTTGTTGCGACTTACCGGAGGCAATCCGAATGCGACGCGCCAAACGAGTTGCGGATTGGGGGATGCCCAGGTGAGGAGCGTGAACGTCGACAAGGCGAAGGCGAGCGCGATCCAGGCCGGGTGCGGGCCGACGTCGTCGCGGCAGACTTGGGCCAGGGCCGCTTCGGCGTGGAAATGTCGCCAAGCCTGTTCGGCCGACACCTCTTCGACGACCGCCGGACTTTGCGGTCGGCCGAACCACCAGCCGCCGATCAGTCCGAGCAGCAGCAACAAGATTCCGAGCGAACGAGGCATCGTGCGACTCCCGATTCCGGCCGTGCCCACCGACGACGATCGCCGAGCGGGTGCGAAGGAACCAGAATGCAACCGCCGGGCCGCGCGAAGGATTGCCACGTCGCCGCGATCGCAAATCACGACGGCGTGCGACTTTCGAGCATGTGCGGTGGAACTTTGTCCTGAGTCGCACGTGGTGAAACGGCAACATCGCGTGGCATGCCGGCATCACGCGGGAGACGAGTTGCCGGAGTCGGGGTCGCGGCATAAGGTTGAGATAGCAGTTCAGTTAGCAAGGGCGGCATCGCGCGCCGGGCGAATGGATTCAACTCAAATTGACTTGGCGCGGCGCGAAGGTGTACGGTCCGTAGCGATTCCACGTCAGCCGCGGTTGCGGATGACCGATGAAGAGCCAAGAGTCGTGCGCTAAGCATTTGGATTGGCCGGGTTCGTGAGTAGAATAGAGGTATCGCAACGTCGTTGAGATCGTGGGGAGTTGGGTGTCGTGCACAGCAATCGCGTTCGCTATCAACGCTTGCTACGCGAAGCCGAGGGTTACCTCGAGCTGGGCCTGCCCCACATGGCGATCGAGACGCTCCACAAAGTCGACGAGCCGGGAACGCTGAAAAGTAAGCAGCTGTATCTGCTCGGCGAGGCGTTTCGGGCCCAGGGCCGCTTCCAAGAAGCGATCGAAGTGTTGCAGGCCTCGGTCGAAAAAACGCCCAGCAAGATCGACATCTATCTCGCCTTGGGCTGGTGCTACAAACGGACCGATCGGCTGGATCTGGCGATCGAGGCCTTGCAGAAGGGGCTTGAGATTGAGCCCGGCCAACCGATCCTGCATTACAACTTGGCCTGCTACTGGAGCTTGGCCGGCAGCAAAGACCAAGCGTTGCAGTGCTTGAGCGAGGCGCTCCGTCGCGATCCGGATTATCGCGAGATGATCTCGGACGAGCACGACTTCGACTCGCTGCGCGCCGATCCCGATTTCCAGGCGCTGATCAGCGTGACGGTTTAAGCAGCGTTGTTGTTGAAGATCGGGTCGCTGTTTAAGACCGCCGCGATTCGAAGAGCGCGGCTTACGCGTCGGCGTCGGGCGCCGCGTTCGCTTCGTCGGTCACCACGGTCCAGCGGACCCCTTCGCCCGAGCCGTCGCCCATGAAGCGGATGAGTCGGTGCTTGTGGTTCCGGTTCAGGCTCACGATCGTGTCGTGCAAGCGACGCTTGGGGTCTTGATCGGCTTGCGGCGGCAGCGGGTCGTCGATCCGCGCCGGCCAGTTTTCTTCTTCAAACGCGGCCAGCACCATCTCTTGGTTCGGCGCCGGAACTTTGAACTGCTTGACGATGAGACCGTTGAGCCGCAGTTCTTGCAAGTCGGAATCCCAGTGCGGAGCCAATCGCGGCGGCGGCACAACGACCTTCGGCGGCAGCGGTTCGGCATGCGCGGCGTCGATCCGCGCCGTGATAGCCGCCGTATGAAAGTCATGCGTCGTCGCGGCTGCGCAACCTTCGTCGGTAACGACGAAGCACAATCGTTTGACGAACGTGAGGCCGCGCATCCTCCGGAACATTCGCTTCTCATCGCCCGGCTCGGTGATCTCGCGAGCGTAGTCGACGTAGCCCTTGAGCGCCAGCCAGCGCAGGTCGCTATTCGTCAGATCCAGGGAACGAAGCTCACGCAGTTCGAGCGCGAAGTCCCAAAGGTCGGCGGCTACGTCTTCTGCATACTGCTTGGCTTGCAACAAGAACTGCAATCCCGCACCGACTCGCGGCGCTACCTCGAACGATTCCGGCGACGAACCGTGCCGGTCGAGGTGCGCATTCCGCGCATCGTCGGCGGGCAAGCGGCCCGACGGAGGCGCGAAAGATCGCGAGTGATCGTGGTGCGAATCCATAGCTCTCGATGAAGCACGAGGAAGAGCATCGATCGCGTGCCAGCAAATCGACGCTCAGGAACAATTCCGTGCAACGACGAGTCCTCTCACAGACTGCGTCGTTGCCACAGATTATTCACACTACGGAGTGCGGGTCAATTGGGTTTTGTGGGTAATGGCGATTGTGTCAACTTAAGTTCAAAATGCGTAAAGCAAGATGAATGAGTTGTTATCGGTCAAGCTGATAGCTTGCCAATCGATTTACTATCGCCCGACCAACTCGACTGGCTCTTCGGAGGTCAAACTACCCTCAGAGGTTGGGGTCTTGTCGGCCTGATTGATGCGGCTGAAACCTAATTTGTTAAGATAGGTAGAATGAATAAGATTCTGATATCCATTCACCATTCGCTCCAATGACCAATCGGCCACGACGGAATTTCGCCCGATTTTTCCCATTCGCCGCGCCAGGGCCGGATCGGTGAGTAGTTTTTCGATTCCGTCGGCCAGCTGCTCGGGATCGTTCGGATCGACCAAGAATCCGTTTTCGCCGTGATGCACGGTCTCCGGAATCGACCCGACGCGCGGAGCCACGACCGGTTTGCCGCACGCCAAACCTTCTAAGATCGAGACCGGGTTCGCTTCCATCTTCGAACTCAAGACCAACGTATCGGCGAGCCCAAGCAGCTCAGGAACGTCGGAACGGGTTCCCAAGAAGTGGACCGACTCGTCGATGCCGAGTTGGTCGGCGAGTTGTTGTAGCAGCGGACGACGCGCGCCGTCGCCGATGATCAGGAACCGCGCGTTCGGAACGTTCTTCAGGACCCGCGCCGCTGCTTCCAAGAAGAGTTCATGATTCTTCTCGGGGCGCAAGGCGGCGACGATCGCGGCCGTCGGAGCGCCGGCCGGCAGGCCGATCTGTTCGCGCAAACCGGGAGGGGCCGCGACGGGGCGAAACTTGTCGACGTCGACGCCGTTCGGAATAACGAACACTTTGTGCCGCGGGCATCCTTCCGACTTCACGAGGTATTCTCCGTGCGGCTTCGCGCAGCCGATGAAGCCGTCGGTAATCGGCGCGAGCAAGCGGTTCGGGAACTCCACATGGTCGGGCAAGCCGGTTGAATGCAAAGCCGAGAGAATCACGGGGACGCGAGCGCGATACGCTCCGAGTCGTCCCCAGAACATCTTGTCGCCGCCGGTGCCGACGGTCACGACCGCATCGACGTTTTGCATCCGTTCGGCCAAGCGACCGACGACGCGCCAATCGGACTTGTAATGAATTAACTTCTCGCAAGCGGGAATCTCTTGTGCCAGGACTTCGCCGAGCGGTCCGAATTCCTTGAGACAACACAACTCCGGCGCGAAGCGCGAGCGATCCATCCGCCGCACTAAGTTGACGAGCAACGTTTCGGCACCGCCGACCGGCATCGAAGTGATGACGAACATCACGCGGAGCGGTCCACGATCGGCGAGCGGCAACAGTTTGCGACGACCAAACATCAGTCGGGTTCCTTCCAGCAGAAGTGTTAGCGGGCGGCGAGCAGTTCGAGTTCGTGCGAAGGCGCGGAATAGTCATAGCGCGGGACGTTGAGTTTGCGCGGATCGACGGTCAGCCAATTCCGGAAGCGGGCAAAGTCGTCGTCGGCATGAATGCGTTGCAGATGAAAGGCGTCGTCCCCTGGCCGGTTGTAGCCGCCGTACGCGGAGCAGACCCCTTCGTAGCCGGCCTCGCGCGCCATTTCGAACACCGCCGGCTGCAAGTTCTGCGGCAGACCGAACGGCGCGGCGAAGTAACGGAGCGGGCGATCGATCAACTCTCCCAACTCACGCCCGGCGACGACGACCTCGTCGTACAAACGATCGGGATCGCGGATCGCGCCGAGGTCGGGATGGGTCCGCGTGTGGCCGCCGATTTCGACGCCGGCGTCGGCCCAGCGTCGCAAGTCGGCGATCGTGTTCGGTCGCAACGGTCGGCCGTGCTTCACGTCGTGCGGAAACGGCTCGCCGGTCAGGGCGTTGTGCAGCGTGACGAAGTAAGTGCACGCCATTCGCTCGCGGACGAGCAGCGGCAGGGCGAAGTCGTTGTTGTCGGCGTAACCGTCGTCGAACGTGATGCAGACGGCCGGGCGATCGTGACCTTGGCGAATGCGGCGTTGGGCTTCGGAGAGCGTGACGACGTCGTAGCGCTTGCGGACCCATTTCATTTGCTGCGCGAAGAGCGCGGTCGAGCAGGTCCAAGCGTTCGCCGCGTCGTCGGCTACGCGGTGATAGAAGAGGATCATCACCGGAGCCTTGCGCGCCGCGCGCGCTTGCCACATCCATAGCGCCCGATAGGGACGGGTCGCGTGGTAATACGCGTCGACGGCGGTTTGCTTCAAGGGATGCATACAGGCTCCGGCGAAATTGTGACGTAGGGAAATGTCGCTCACGCCGAAGGATTGGCAACCGGGGGTCCGTAATTCTCGCCGTTCGACGTCGCCCTCTCGCGACGGATGTTGCCGAAAAGCATCATCCGACCGCTCCGGTGCCTGAGCTGAAGCAAATGTAACCCGCGCGGCGACCTCCGGGCCGTCTGTGACCTAGGGTTGGATTGCGACGTCGAACGTTTCGCCCTGCGCAAAGAGTCTTGCGCTGCGACCCGTTCGGCCGTTCGCGGATCGTCGCTACGGCGACGGCTCGTTCGCACTCACATCGACCTTCTTGCGAGCTGCCCGCTATGCCCGCTCAAGCTCCGATCGCGGCCGAATTGGCTCGGCTGTTTCTCCGTTATCCGATTCGCTGGATTGCGCCGGCCCTGCTCTGCGCCGTCGGCGCAACGGCGTACGCCTGCCTGAAGCCGGCGACGTGGGAAGCTTCGCTGACGTTGGCCGTACGGGCCGAGGCGAGCGGCAACAGTCTGACTCCCGGTCAGTTCCGCGACTTGTCGGCGATGAAGACGCTGCAAGAGACGTTGTTAGAAATCGCGAAGAGTCGCGGCGTGCTGACGGAGGCGTTACGCGCGGTCGGTCCGCCGCCGAATGCGGCGCTCGTCGCCGGGACCGCGTGGCCGACGCCGCAAGACGTCGACGACTTCAGCGACGCACTGAAGATCGTGCCGCCGAAAGGGACCGAGTTCGGTTCGACGGAAGTCTTCTATCTCAAAGTCCAAGACAAGTCGGCCGACCGCGCGTGCGCGCTGGCGGGAGCCGTCGCCGATCAGATGCTGAGCCGCTTCGCGAAGATGCGCGACGACAAGGCCGGCAGCATGGTTCAAGAACTCGGCAAGGCCGTCGACATCTCACGGGCTCAGCGCGACGAAAGCGTGCGCGAGCTCGGCAGTTTCGAAAGTCGCGTCGGCGGCGACCTGGCCGAGTTGCGAAGTCTCGAACAAGTCGGCTCTGGCGACGGCGGCGTGCGCAAGTTGACCATTGAGCTGGAGAGCGAACTGCGACAGGCCGAACAGGCGGTTCGCAATCTTCGCGAATTGCTCGATCTGTTGGAACCGGCGCAAAGCGAGCCGACTCGTCTGTTGGCGACGCCGAATCGATTGCTCGAATCGCAACCGTCGCTGCGGCGACTCAAAGAAGGCTTGGTCGATGCTCAGTTGCGCACCAGCCAATTGCTCGGCAACATGTCGACGCAGCATCCGCTGGTCCGCGCGGCGATCGATGCCGAAGGAGAAGTCCGGAGTCGGTTGCATGCCGAGTTGACGGCGGCGGTGACCGGGATCGAAACCGAACTCGGGCCGGCCGAGGCGCTGGTGAATGATCGCCAAGCGAGGCTGACGAAGGCCCGCGCGCGATTGGATTACTTGGCTTCGCTGCGAGCCGAGTACTCGTCGCTCAATGCCGAGACGCAATCGCGAACGCGGCAGTTGGAGCAGGCGGAAAAACAGTTGGTCGACGCTCGGGCCGCCCAGGCCGGCGCGGCGGCGACGAGCTTGGTCTCGCGCATCGATTCGCCCACCGCAGGAAGCCGACCGTTGGGGCCCGGCAAGTCGACGATCGTCGGAGCGGGCTGCTGCGGCGGTCTGTTGCTCGGAGCGGGTTTGTTGCTGCTGACCGTCACGCCGCCGACACGCCCCGCCGCCCCTTCGTCGTCGAGCGAGCCGCGAACGTTGACGACGGTCTCGGCGGCGGCGGCCTAAAGGAGTTGCACCCGGTGTACGTATTCCAAAATTACTTCGAGCAAGACGATGAGGTTCGCGACGCTGCGTCGCGCGAGCCGATCTCGGTGCTGCACGTCATCAACGGCGAGCACTACGCCGGGGCCGAGCGGGTGCAAGATCTGCTCGGCGAGACGTTGCCGCGCTATGGCTTTCGTCCCGTCTTTGCGGCGCTGAAGCCCGACCAGTTTCCAGCCAAGCGACGATTCACCGAACCGCCCTTGTATGCGACGCCGATGCGGTCGCGATTCGATCTGCGTCCGGCGCGAGCCTTGGCGGCGATCGCGCTGCGCGAAGATTGCCGCGTCATTCACACGCACACCGTGCGGGCTGCGCTCGTCGGCCGCGTCGCGGCGGCGCTGACCGGTTTGCCGATGGTGCATCATCTGCACAGCCCGACGACGTCGGAAACGACGCGGTCGATGCGCAACCTGTTCAACGCGGCGATGGAGCGGGTCAGCACCTGCAACATCGCCGGCGCGATTGCGGTCTCGTCGAGCTTGCGCGGGTACGGCGAGGCACACGGCATTCCGGCCGAGCGGATCAGCGTCGTCCACAACGGCGTGCCGATTTGTTCGACGTTCGCGCCGCGCCCGACGCCGACGAGGACGTGGACGATCGGTTGCATGGCCCTCTATCGTCCGCGCAAGGGATTAGAAACCTTGCTCGATGCGATCCCGTTGCTCCGCGATCTCGGCTTGAAAGTGCGGCTGCAGGCAGTCGGCAAGTTCGAGACGCCGGAGTACGAGCGCGAGATTCACGAGCGCGTCGCGCGGCTCGGCATTGCCGACTCGATCGAGTGGCGCGGCTTCCGCAGCAACACGGCGGCCGAGTTTGCGGCGATGGATTTGTTCGTGCTGCCCAGTTTGTTCGGTGAAGGGTTGCCGATGGTCATGCTCGAAGCGATGTCGTTCGGCGTGCCGATCGTCGCTTCGCGTGTCGAGGGAGTGCCCGAGGCGATCGAAGACGAGCGCGACGGTTTGATCGTGCGCCCCGGCGATGCGACGGCCCTGTCGGAAGCGATCGCGCGATACATGCTCGGCGCCGTCGACTGGCAGGAATTTCGCGCTAGTGCGCGACGACGTCAGGCGGCCGAGTTCTCCACCGAGAGCATGGCGCGCGGGACGGCCGAGGTGTATCGCCGCGTGCTCGGTGAGGCGGCCGGGGAGCCGTTTTAAGCAAATCAAGAAACAACGAATGCGGAATCGGTGGGGCGACAGGAAGTCGCGGAACTAGCGGCGGTTTGACTTCCTGTCCTTCCAGCGGTGTCGCGATGAGCAACTATGTTTCGCTGTTCGGGATTCGAATCAATCGGATGACGATGGCCGAGGCGGTCGCGCAGTTGCGCGAATGGACCGACGGCGAAGAAACGACGTGCCGTTACGTCGTGACGCCGAACGTCGATCATACGGTGATGTTCCGCGAACGTTCCGATCTGCGGGCCGCCTACTCCGGTGCATCGCTGGTGTTGGCCGACGGTTTTCCGGTCGTGCTGGCGGCGAAGTTCTTGCGTCGGCCGCTGCCGGAACGAGTGCCGGGGAGCGACTTGGCTCCGGCGTTGTTCGCGTCGGCGACGGCGAGCAAGCCGATGCGCGTCTACTTGCTCGGTGCGGGTCCCGGCGTGGCCGAACGGGCCGCGACGCGGATCATGGCGCAATGGCCGCACGTTGAGGTGTGTGGGACATATAGCCCGCCGCTCGGCTTCGAACGCGATCCGACGGAGAACACGGCGATCATCGAGCGAGTGAATGCCGCGCGGGCCGACGTGCTCGTCGTCGGACTCGGCGCTCCGAAGCAGGAGTTGTGGGTCGCGGCACAGCGGCATCGGCTGCACGTGAAGACGGCGCTCTGTATCGGGGCGACGATCGACTTCTTGGCCGGCGAGAAGTCGCGAGCGCCGCGCTGGATGCAGCGCTGCGGACTGGAATGGGTGCATCGCGTCGTGAGTGAACCACGGAGGCTCTTTAAGCGTTATGCTCGCGACGCTTGGATCTTTCCGCAACTGGTGTGGAACGAATGGCGCGGCATGACGGCGACGCGCTAGTAGCGCCGGACGCGATAGACCAAGCCTGCGCCGGCCGCGAACATCAGCACGTTGCCGACCCACACGGCGTACGACGGCACGCGGCCGGCCTTCGCCTGGTCGACGCCGAGCGCGAGCAGCGGGTAGTACACGACGAGAATCGGCATGAAGCACATGAAGAACGTCGTGAGGAAGTCGGCGTTCCGCAAGCGCATGGCCAGCGGCGCGCCGACGAGCACGAAGCACAGGCAGCTAAATCCGTTCGACCAACGTCGATAGGGTTCCGTCTCGAGGCGATGGAGTTTTTGGACTTCGCGGTCGCGAAGGATGTCTTCGCTTCCCCACTCCTCGCCGGTGAGCGTTGCGAAGTCGCCGGAGAGGAGTTGTAGCGCGGCTTTGGCGGCGGACGAGTCTTGCTGCAAGGCGATCGTCTTCTCGGCAGCCTCGATCGCCGGCGGGATGGCGTACATCGCCATGTAGGCCGGGTGTTCTTCTTCGTTCTTGAAGCGTCCTTGGTCGAGCGGCACGGAGCGCTCGATCGTGTCGTTGGGAAAGAGCATCCGCCCTTTCCCTTCGACGTCGATCATGCCGTTGCGGCAGATGATCGTGAAGAGTCCCTTCTCGGGCTCGCCGCGGAGCTCGGCCTCTTCGGAACTCATCGTCACGGAGCTGCCGTTGGCGACGAACGTGATCAGCGGTTGAATGAGTCGTTTGCCTTCGACTCGTTTGACGACGATCGAAATGTGTTGCGACGAGTAAGACCGCTGCGTGCGGAGCATGCCGTAGGCGATCTCTTCGATCGACTCGACGACGACGCGGCGGATGCCGGCGCGACCCCAGGAGACGGCGAAGTCGTTGAGCCAGACTGTCGTCAGGCTCAGTAAGAACGCAAAGATGAACGAGGGCCAGAGCGCCTGCAGCGGGCTGACGCCGAGCGACTTGAGGGCCGTGATCTCGTTTGAGCTCGCCATCCGGCCGTAGACCATGCAGGCGGCGAGCAAGATCGTCGCGGGGACGGTGTAGCGGAGAGCGTCGGGGAGAATGAACGGCACGAGCTGCAAGACCTGCGTCGGTTCGAGCCCCTGCTCGCGCCCTTCGCGGACGAGTCCGACGAGAATGAAAATCAACGTCATCACCGACAGCGAGACGGTGAAGACCTTGACCAATTCGAACAGGATGTAGCGGTGAATCAGACGCATGGGGGCGGTAGTGTCACGACCATGCCGGCAGGGGTCAAGGGCAGTTCGAACGAGCGCGGAACGTGGAGCTCGGAGCGCGGAGCTAGCATCGCAAGGGGCTGTGATATTGCCCGAGATTCAACTCGGTTCGCCTTCCGAACTCGCACCCCTTTTGCGATATTGCGGGCCTTCATGGAAGATAGGAAAGGGACGGCCCAGGATGGCGACGAACGCGAAACGGATTTTCTTTTCGGTCGGCGAACCGAGCGGCGACCTGCACGGCGCGAATCTGATTCGCTCGATCCGCGCTCGGACCGGCGACGTCGAGTTCGTCGGCTACGGCGGGCCGCTGATGGAAGAGGCCGGCTGCCGCTTGCATACTGACCTCACGGCCTTGGCCGTCATGGGCATTTGGCCGGTGCTGGCGAGCATCCACAAGTTCATCCGCTTGGCGTTCCAGGCGAACCGCTATTTTCGCGAAGAGCGGCCCGACGCCGTCGTGCTGATCGACTTTCCCGGCTTCAACTGGTGGATCGCTCGGCGGGCCAAGGCCCACGGCATTCCGGTCATCTACTATGTGCCGCCGCAGCTGTGGGGTTGGCTTAGCTACCGCGTGAAGAAGATGCGGCGGTTCGTCGATCATGTGCTCTGCGCCTTGCCGTTCGAGCAAACTTGGTTTGCGAAACGGAATTGCAACGCGACGTTCGTCGGTCACCCGTTCTTTGATGAGGTGCGGCGACAGGAAGTCGACGAGACGCTGCTGGCCGAACTCCGCGACGCTCCGGGGCCGCTGGTAACGCTGCTCCCCGGCTCGCGGACGCAGGAAGTGGAAACGAACTTGCCGTGGTTCCTGGAGACGGCCCGGGTTATTCGCGAGACGATCCCCAACGCTCGGTTCGCCGTCGCGGCCTACAAGCCCCATCATGGTCGCCGGGCCGAGGAGATGGTCGCCCAGGCCGGCATCGATGTGCCGGTCTACGTCCGTCGCACGCCCGAGCTGATCCGCGCGGCCGACGTCTGCTTGGCCACGTCGGGCTCGGTCTCGTTGGAGCTTTTGCATCATCTCAAGCCGACGGTCATCGGCTATCGCATCACGCGGTTCAATAACTACTTGCAGGACAAGCTCCGCAACGTCCCATACATCACGCTGGTCAACTTGCTGAGTACGGGCCGGATCGAGCGCGATCGGCCGAGCGAGGCGGCCCATCCCCTGTGCGACGACCCGCGGCTGCTGTTTCCCGAGTACCTGACGCACGTGGACTGCACGCGGATCGCGGCGGGGCATCTGACGCAATGGTTGACCGACGCGACGGCCCGGAATGCGTTAGTTGCCAAGCTGGAGCGGTTGCGCGACGAAGTCGGTCGGCCGGGAGCCTCGGAGCGGGCGGCTGAGTATGTTTTGCAAGTGTTGGGCGTGAAGACGGCCGAGTTGCCGTCGCCCCACTATCTTCCCGGCGCCGCGGTGCCGGCTACAATGAAGGGATAAGCAGCGGACAAACGTTCGGCGACGGCGCGAGTGCGTCGTCTCGGCAAGGTTTAACGGCTGCACTTCTCCCTTTTGATCGCAGGTCCCCTCGTGCTGTTCGAAGAG
>CAMCTH010000045.1 GCA_945877965.1 Planctomicrobium piriforme
CCGGCCGGCTCGAAGTATTCGATTGGAAAACGGGCAAGCAGAAATTCAATCTACAACTCGACGGCAAGAACAAAGGCCTGATCGAGCAGCTCGTGTACGCTCCCGACGGCAAGTGGCTTTGCGGAGCAGGCGGAGCCGGAGCCGGCTTCGTGGCGTTCTTCGACGTAGCTGCCGGAAAAATCATTTACCAAGACTCGGCCCCGATGCATATTCACGGTCTCGCCCTGAACGAAAAGGGGGACGAGTTGTTCGCCGCGGGTCACAACAAGATGGTCGCCTGGAAGATGTCATGATGCATCTCGCCGCTTAGCTGCGGGTGTACACCCGCAGCTAGTTCGCTCCTGATAAACACAGTCCGACGAGAGGAACTCGCCCCATGCTGTCACTGCAATACGCAAGCCGCGGTCCGAAGATGTGCGACGGCACGACGCGCCGCGACTTTTTGAAGATCGGCGGACTCGGTCTCGGCGGACTCTCGCTCGCGCAGTTGTTGCAGGCCGAGGCGCAAGCCGGCGTCGTGAACTCGCGGAAGTCGGTCATCATGATCTACCTGGTCGGCGGGCCTCCGCATCAGGACTTGTTCGATCTCAAGCCTAACGCTCCCGCGGAAATCGCCGGTCCGCACTTGCCGATCAAGACGAACGTGCCGGGGATCGAGATCTGCGAGTTGTTGCCGCAAATGGCGGCGCGAATGGATAAGTTGGTGCCTATCCGCTCGTTGTGCGACGCTCAGTCGGGCCACGACGCTTTTCAATGCTACACGGGCCGCAAGCCGGTGCGGAACGGCGGACCGCTCGGCGGCTGGCCGCAATTCGGCTCGCTCGTCGGTAAGTTGCAAGGACAAGGGGCGCCGGGCGTGCCGCCGTTCGTCAGCCTCACGTACAACACGACGCACGGTCCGTACAACGAGCCGGGCCCCGGCTTTCTCGGCGTCGGTGCCGCACCGCTCCGCGTGTTCGATTCGAATCGCGACAACATGGTCCTGAAAGGGATCACGCCCAAGCGACTCGCCGATCGTCGTTCGCTGCTGGCGAGCATGGACGGCCTGCGTCGCGAACTCGACGCCACCGGCAAGATGGAAGGGGTCGACTCTTTCAATGCGCAAGCGATGGACGTACTCACGTCGTCGCGATTGGTCGACGCGCTCGATCTGTCGAAGGAAGATCCGCGGATTGTGGCGCGCTACGGTCACGGCGACGAAAAGATCATGATCGACGCGAACGGCGCGCCGCGCGTGCCGCAGAGTTTCTTGGCGGCCCGGCGGTTGGTCGAGGCCGGCTGTCGCGTCGTTACGGTCAACTACAGCAAGTGGGACTGGCACGGCGGCACCAACGCCGAAGGCCGGGCCGACAACCACATTTTCACCCGCGAGCGCGAGGACTTCCCGGTCTTCGATAACGCCGTGGCGGCGCTGGTCGACGATCTGCATGAGCGCGGGCTCGACAAAGACTGCACCGTCCTGATCTGGGGCGAGTTCGGCCGCACGCCGATCATCAGCAAGCAAGTCGGCCGCGACCACTGGCCGCGCGTGGCCTGCGCCTTGATGGCGGGCGGCGGAATGAAGACCGGCCAGGTCATCGGCGCGACGGATCGTTTGGGCGGCGAGCCGGTCGAGCGACCGGTGACGTTCGGCGAAGTCTTCGCGACGCTTTATCACAACCTCGGCATCAACGTGAAGTCGGCCCAAGTCCAGGACCTCAACGGCCGTCCGCAGTTCTTGGTCGATGACAACCCGAACCCGATCGCCGAGTTGATTTAAGCAGCGGCGACGTCGCAATCGCGGAAAGATTCTGCCGCTTAGCCGACGCGTCCTCGCGGCGGTTTACGTTGCGCTACGTCGATCACCCGGTCGAGGACGACCGGGCTAAGCGTTGTTTGGCGATCGTAACTACTTCAATCGCGGCATCACGGCGGCGCTGAGGATTTTATAGCCCGCTTCGTTCAGGTGGAGTTGGTCTTTCAGATACAACTCCGGCTGCGTCTCGCCCGCGGCGTTGAGCAGTTTGTCCTCGATCTCCAGAAACTCGACGAGCGGCGACTGCATGGCTGTGATCGACGACTCGATCAACCGATTGGCGGCCCGGGTCTTGTCGACGAACGACCAGCGTTTCGGATTCGGGGCGGTGGCGATGTACAGCAACCGCGTCTCGGGCAACTGTTTGCGGACGAGGGCGGCGAAACTTTCAAAGTCGCGACAGACCTCGGCCGGCGTCTTGCCGGAGGCGATGTCGTTGCCTCCGGCATAGAACACGATCTGTCGCGGCTTCACCGCAGCGACGAGGCGATCGAAGAAGAAGATCGAATCGGAGATATAGGAGCCGCCGAAGCCGTGATTGATCGTCGGCACGTTCGGATACGCCTGATCGAGTTTCCACATTCGAATCGTGGAACTGCCGATGAACAGAATGCCGCTCGTCGGCGGCGGCTCGGCGGCGTTGCGAGCCTCGATCTTTTCGATCTCGCCGAGGAATCGGGTCGCGGCATCGAACCGGCGCGGCACGATCGCATGGACGCGGTCGATGATCGTCGCTTCGACTTCCGGCGCAAACCGTTGCGGCACGTCGTAGTAGAAGCGCGAGCCGTCGACTTCATAGCCTCCCTCGGTGAGCACGCGGCGCGACGGGATGTAGGCCGGCATCGCGTTGGCGTAGGCGTTCACCCAGAGCCGCTTGCCGTCGAGTTCGCGTTTCAAGCGGAGTTGATAGTCGACGACGACTTCGCCCGGCAGAAAGACCATCGCCAGCGCGTTGCCGAAGCACCACGATTGCACTTCGTAAGGGATCGTCGTCGGCAGCTTTTCACCCCGGTCGAGTCGCTCGCCGTTGAGTTTAGCGTGGTACGCGATCGGGCCTTTTTGCTTGGCTCGCTCGGCGAATTCTTCGCGCGTCGGCAGCTTGGCGAGGGGTAAGGGGAACACTTCTCGCGCAGCTTCGATGGTGCCGGAGAGCGGAGTCTGTGGAGTTTTCAGCAGCCGTTTCACTTCGCGGACCAGATCGTCGCCGTGTTGGCGTACGACGGTCAGATCGTCGGCCCGCGGTTCGGGGTTCGCGTCGGCCCCGCAACCGATGCTCGCCATGGCCGTTGTGCCGGGATGTTCGCGTTCCCACTGCTCCATGAAGCAGCCGACCCAGTCCCCGTGCATCTGCATGAATTTGCCGCCGAGCGTCGTGCAGTGACAGGCATAGTTGATCAGCACGGACCGTAGTTTGTTCTCCGGCCCGGGCTCGTACACGAACAACACCGGCAGTTGCTCGTCGACGACGCCGTCGGGCTGGATGCCGAGTCCGTACGTCCCGTTGCGGTAGACGCGACGGTTGATCGCGAACGTCACCTTGCCGACGGCATGCGCTACGCGCGCGGGGCGCAAGTCGGCCAAGGCCTTCTCCGCAACGTCGCCGAGTTTCGTCGTCAGTTCGGCCGCGTAACGTTCGCAGGTCTTGATGTGCTCAGTCGGCGTCGGCGGCGCGAGGATTAGCGGAGCCGTGCGCGGCAACGACGGTCCGCTATGCGTGTGCGACGAGCAGACCGCCAGCCGTTCGCGCGCGAGGCCGTGCGATTTCAACAGCCGCGCGGCCACCGCCTCGGTGATGTCGCCCGAGACGCCGATCGAATCGACGGTCAGCAACACGACCGGCGGCGCGTCTTTTCCCGCCCGAACGGCGAGAGCCTTGGCCCAGAGCGGCTGCGCGACTTCGCCCACCTCTTCGGTGCGGTTGTTGTAGCCGCTCAGCCGAATGGGGTAGGCCGGCGTGACGTCGACCTTGGCGAGACCGACTTCGTAGCTCTCCGCGGGAGCATCGGCGGCGTGCGATGCCGCGGCAAACGCGAGAGATCCGAACACGACGAGGAACGAGCGGAGAGTTCGCAAAAACATGAGCGGCTCGGGGCGGAGGGAGGCGGCGAGGGAAGGCGGCATGCGTACGCCCGCTGCGAGGGGCGTCGGCGCAGTGTAATCGCCATGGTTCAAGGCCGCAAAAAGTTTGACGCCGCCCCCATTCCCACCGAGAATTAGGCCTCCCGCCTCGAACCTGCCCGCCCGCCGTCGAGTCTTGCCGTCATGCGTTCGCTTCGTCTCGTGATGCTTGCGCTCGGACTCCTCGGCAGTGCCTCGGCACCCGCCGCCGAAGTCGCCGTTCTGAACGAAGCGAATTGGTCGGAGTTCGTCCCCGGCGGCAAAGAGGTCGATGCGATCTACGGCGACATTGTGATCCGCAACGACAAGCTTGTCGCGGTCATCGCCCAGCCCGTCGACGGTCGTAACGCCAACTTGACGATGAAGAACGCCGGCGGTTGCCTGATCGACTTCACGACCCGCGCGGCGCAGAACGATCAGCTCGGGGCGTACTATCCGCTGGGTCGCGCCGTGAATTGGCGCGAGTCGACGATCGAGCCGCCGTTGGTCGACGGTCGGTCCTCAGCGACGGGCCGGGTCGTGATCGTGCGGGTCTCGACGACGTTGCGCCCCGACGAGTTGACCGCCGAGACGAAGTACGTGCTGGCCGACGGAGCCGACTACGTCGCGGTCGGCGTGACACTGACGAACCTGACCGACAAGCCGTTGAAGTACGCACCGAAAGACGAGACGGTCGTGCAGGGGAGCGTGGCTAAAGGAACGACTGGCAAGTTGTCGTGGACGTACGACCGCTGGTGGGATGCGGCCTACGGCGTGCTTACGGCCGACGATACCTCGGCGGAAGTCGAAATCCCGGCTCGCGGCAAGTCGACGTTCTCCAAGAGGCTGTGGCTGAGTGAGGATCTGGCGACGTTGCAACACTTGGTGGACGGCGAAGGAAAGACTCGCGGAAAGATCAAAGTCGCGAAAGCGTCAACCGATTCGGCTCCGATTGTCGGAGCCTATGTCGAAGTGTTGAGCGCCGGTAAGGTCGTGACGGCCGGAAAGACGAATGAGCAAGGAGAGTTTGCCTACGCTTTCGTCCCCGACGCCTTCTTTACCGTTTCGCATCCGGCGTACGGTCGGTCAGAGTCGCAGCCGCTGATCGATGGGAAGAGCGAAGTCGTATCGAACGGTCGAGTCATCAAAAACTCCGACGATTTCGGTTTCGTGTCGCTCAGTGTTCCAGGCATTGTCGCCGCGACGATCACCGACAAAGCCGGCAAGCCGATTCCGTGTAAGGTCCAATTCCGCGGCGTTGGTGAGACGCAAGCCCCGGTCTTCTTCGACAAGACGGGCGAGCATGCCGTCGGTAATTTATACTACTCGCACGACGGCCGGTTCTCGCTCGATCTCCCGCCGGGGACGTACGACGTCACCGTCAGCCGCGGCCCGGAGTACGACATCGTCGAAGAGAAGCTGACGATCAGGTCGGGCCAGACGACGTCGCTGGCCGCGAAGTTGATTCGCAGCGTGCAGACGCCCGGTTGGATCAGCGCCGATTTTCACAATCATGCTTCGCCGTCGGGCGACAACAGCTCCTCGCAATTGGGTCGAGTGCTGAATCTGCTGGGCGAGCACTTAGAGTTCGCCCCCTGCACCGAACACAACCGCGTCTCATCCTATCTGCCGCACTTGCAGCGGTTGAAGGCGGAGCGCTGGATGGCGACGTGTAGCGGGATCGAACTGACCGGTTCGCATCTGCCGACGAACCATCACAACGCGTTCCCGATGAAACTGCACGAGCACAAACAAGACGGCGGCGGTCCGACCGTCGACAACGAAGTGGAGGTCTCGGTCGAACGGTTGGTGTTGTGGGACGATCGCAGTCCGAAGCTGATCCAACAAAACCATCCCGACATCGGCCAACTCTTTTTCGACAAGAACGGCGACGGCCTGCCCGACGGCGGTTTCGAACGGGCGCTCGGCCATTTGGATTGCATCGAAGTCCACCCGCCGCATCTGATCTTCGCCGGCCCCACGCAGACCTCGAAGCAGAGCTCGTCGGGCAACAATCGGATGTTCAATTGGATGCAACTGCTGAACCAAGGACATCGCTTGCCGGGCGTGGTCAACACCGACGCGCACTACAACATCCACGGCTCCGGTTGGCTGCGGAACTATGTGGCTTGCAGCACCGACGATCCGGCGCAGATCGACGTGGCCGAGATGGTCCACGCCGCCGAGCATGGCCGCGTGATCATGACCAACGCGCCGTATCTGGAGGTGAGCCTGAAGACCGATTCGGCCGAACGTCGGCCGCCGGGCATTCCCGGTTCGCTGGTTAAGGCATCAGAGGGGAAGGTCTCGCTGCACGTTCGTGTGCAATGCGCCAATTGGTACGACGTCGATCGGGTGCAGGTGTTCGTCAACGGGCGGCCCGACCCGAAGTTAAACTTTACCCGCGCGGCAAACCCGGACGCGTTCTCGGCCCAGACGTTGAAGTTTGACCGCGAAATCCTGCTCGAATTGACCGGCGATGTACACTTGATCGTGGCGGCCATCGGCGAGCATTCCGGGCTCGGCTACGTGATGGGGCCCGAACATGCCGACGACCGACCGACGGCCGTCTCGAATCCGATTTTTGTCGACGTCGACGGCGGCGGCTTCCAGGCCAACAAAGATACGCTCGGCGTTCCGCTTCCCGTGAAAGATCCCAAGAGTAAGTGAGATAGACGATGACGCCGCTCCCTTGGATTACGTGGTTGCTGTTCGCCGCCGCGCCGGCTGCTCCGGCCGTCAAAGACCCGGCACCGACGCCGACCGCAACGGCGAAGGCACCGGCCGCGACCGCTGCGACCTCAGCATCGACGACGGCCGCGGCCGAAGCGTCGACCGACGACGATGAGGCTGCGATTCCGGCCGGGCATTCGTATCACGGCGAAGCGTTCGACGAAGGCCCGCGGCAAGCGGCTTACCTGATGGCCGGCATGGGGGACGTTTCGTTCCCCGCGACGAGCCGCGATCCGCAGGTGCAGAAGTTCATCAATCAAGGGATCGCGCAGCTGCACGGCTTTTGGTACTTCGAGGCCGAGCGCTCGTTCCGTCAAGCGGCGGCCCTCGATCCCGATTGTGCGATCGCCTACTGGGGCATGGCGATGGCGAACACGAACAATGCCAAGCGCGCCCAGAAGTTCATGACCGAAGCCGACGAACGTCGCGAGAAGGCCGGCGAACGAGAGCGACTTTATCTCGATGCCTGGAGCGCCTATCACAAGGCCGACCCGAAGCAGGCGAAGCCGCGCGTCGAGGCCTTGATCAAGGCGATCGAGAACATCATTCACGAGTATCCGGACGATGTGGAGGCGAAAGCTCAACTTGTGCTGCAACTCTGGGGCAATCGCGGCACGGTCCCGCTCGGTAGCCGCCAGGTGGTCGATGCCATGATCGATCAGGTGCTGGCCGCCAATCCGCGGCATCCGATCCATCATTATCGCATTCACCTTTGGGACGACGACAAAGCCTCGCGAGCGCTAAAGTCGGCGGCGCAGGGAGGCCAAGCCTCGCCCGGGATCGCGCATCAATGGCACATGCCGGGGCATACGTTCTCGAAGCTGAATCGCTTTGCCGACGCCGCGTGGCAGCAAGAAGCGGCGTCGCGAACCGATCATGCCTACATGATGCGCGACTTCGTGTTGCCCGATCAGATTCACAACTACGCGCACAATCACGAATGGCTGATCCGCGATCTGAGCCACATCGGCCGGGTTCATTACGGACTGCAGTTGGCGCAGAACCTGTCCGAAATGCCGCGACATCCGAAGTATAACACCGTCACGAAAGGCTCGGCGCTGTACGGTCGCTCGCGGCTGATCGAACTGTTGCAACGTTACGAAATGTGGGACGACGTGATCGCGCTGTCGGCCACGCCGTATTTGGAACCGACCGACGTGCCGCGCGAGCAAGTTCGCCGACTCCGTTTGTTGGGGGCCGCCCACACGGAGTTGGCTCATGTCGACGAGGCCGCCGCGGTCTTGACCGAGTTGGAAGAACTGCTGACGAAAGAACGGGCCGCCCAGAAAGCGGCCGGAGATAAAGCGGCGGCCGAGGCGAAAAAGAAGCCGGCCGCGAAGCCCGCGACGCCCCCCTCGACGCAAAACAAGCCGGTTGCGGGAACGCAGACCGCACGACCGACTGGCACCGCGCAAGCGAAGCCCGCTGCGCCGCCGGCCAAGCCGGCCGATCCAATCGCCGCGGCGCGACAGACCGCCGAGAACCCGTTCCGCGCACAGATCGCCGTCCTCGAAGCGGCCGTTGCCGAGTTGAAAGGGCGAGCGGCGCTGCACGAAGAAAAATTCGACGAGGCCTTGGCCGAGTTCAAGAAGGCCGGCATTACCTCGGGCGAATACTACTCGCGCGTGCAACTGGCGGCGGGGAAGAAAGACGAGGCCGAGAAGGCCGCCCGCGACGCTGCCAAACGCGGCGCGCAGCAAGTCGTACCGCAAGCGAACTTAGTTTACGTGCTCTGGCAACTCAACAAACGCGATGAAGCGAAAAAACTCTTCGCCGACTTGCGAACGCTGGCCGCCGCGGCCGATCTCGATGTAGCGACCTTCCAACGTTTGGCCCCGATCGCAACGACGTTGAAATGGCCCGCCGACTGGCGCACTCCGGCCGCCACGCAAAGCGACGTCGGCGTCCGACCTTCGCTCGATTCGCTCGGGCCGATCCGCTGGACGCCTCCAGCCGCACCGTCGTTCGCCTTGAAGACGCTCACCGGCAAGGCGGTGTCGTCTGCTGAAGCCGCAGGTAAGAATCGGCTCTATCTGTTCTATCTCGGGACCGGCTGCCTGCATTGTACGGAACAGTTGAAGACGTTCGCCAAGGTGAACGACGACTTCCAGAAGGCAGGGATCGAGATCGTCGCCGTCGCCACGGATACGAAAGCAGACTTGATCACGGCGCAAGCCGCCCTGTCGAAGGAAGAAAAGTATCCGTTCCCGATCGTGTCGAACGACGCACTCGACGTGTTCAAGAAATTCCGCGCCTACGACGACTTTGAAAAGCAACCGCTGCACGCGACGGTGCTGGTCGACGGCGAAGGACGCGTTCGTTGGCTCGACATTGGGGCCGATCCTTTTAGCGATGCGAAATTCTTGCTCAGCGAAGCCAAGCGATTGCTGACGCTCCCGTCGACGACGAAGCCCGTGACGTCGACGGCCTCGACCCCGGCGGAGTAACTCATGCGAGCGCGGAACTCGGAACGCGGAGAGCGGAGCAGCTTGCGATCGCTCATGCTCGGTCTGCTTGCCGTCGTGGGATTGTTTGCCTCGCTTTCTCCGCTTAATGCGGCGGAATTATTAGCACGCGAAGCACCGAAGGAAATTGCCGCGCCGCCGGCCGGAACACTGTTCATCTGCGGCGGCGGCAAGTTGTCCGACGAACTCTTGCAGCAGTTCGTCAAGCTGTCGGGCGGAGACGAGGGAAAACTCGTCGTCATCACGACGGCCAACTGGCGGGCGGAAACGGCGCCCGAGGAAGTGCTGGCGATGTGGCAGCCGCGAACGAAAGCGGCGATCACGTTGCTGCACGCCCGTTCGGCGGAAGAAGCGAATCGCGACGACTTTCTCGCGCCGTTGCGCACGGCGACCGGCGTCTGGCTGATGTCGGGCAAGCAATCGCGTCTGACGGGCGCATACTTGGGTACGAAGCTTCACGACGAGTTGCGGGCCGTCTTGGCACGCGGCGGCGTCGTCGGCGGAACATCGGCCGGAGCCGCGGCGATGAGCGACGTGATGATCGCCGGCGGTACGCTCGACGCCCCGGGGATCTTGCCGGGTTTCGCGTTGTTGGAAGACTCGATCATCGATCAGCATTTCATGGTTCGCAAGCGCGAGCCGCGACTGCTCAAGACGTTGCACGATTATCCGGGCCGAGTCGGCTTTGGCATAGACGAAGGGACGGCGCTGGTCGTTCGCGGTCGCGATCTCTTCGTGCTCGGTGAGTCGACCGTCTCGGTCTATCTCGCTCCCTCCGAGACGCGTCCGTTGCGAACGACGCTGCTGAAAGCCGGGGAACGTGAAGATCTGACGGCTCTGCGCCGAGCCGCCTTGGCTCGCACAACGGAATCGTTTCCGCCCGAGAAACTTCCGCTGCCGCGCGTCGCCGATGGATCGCTCGTCATCGTCGGCGGCGGACGGATGCCGGACGACGTACAGAAGAAATTCGTCGAGTTATGCGGTGGACCGAAGGCAAAAATCATCGTCGTCCCGGCGGCCGGTGATCGTCCGACCGCGGACTCGGCCGAAGGTCGTTGGTTGACGAAACACGGCGTGACGAAGATCGAGGTCTTTCATCCTCGCGATCGCGACGAAGCGAATTCGCCCGAGTTCATAACGAAGCTACGCGACGCCGGCGGCATTTGGTTCGGCGGCGGTCGGCAATGGCGGACGGTCGACGCCTTCGAGGGGACCGCTTCCGTCGCTGCGTTTCACGACGTGCTCAAGCGGGGCGGCGCGATCGGCGGCAGTTCGGCCGGCGCGACGATCCAAGGCGAGTATCTCGTCCGTGGCAACCCTATCGGCAACTTGCAGATCATGGCCGAGGGTTATGAGCGCGGCTTCGGCTTCCTGCCGGGGACCGCAATCGATCAGCACTTCACGCAGCGAAAACGTCAGCCCGACATGCTCCTGTTAAAGCGCACTTTCCCGCAATTGCTCGGGCTCGGCATCGACGAAGGGACCGCCGTCATCGTGCGCGGCAGTCGCTTGGATGTGATGGGGGAGGCCCAGGTCGGCATCTACCCGCCCGTGCGGTCCGGCGCGACGCTGCCGGACCCACACATTCTCAAAGCCGGCGAGTCGTTCGATCTCGAAACCTTAGCGGCGGAGTGACTTGGCGTCCGGCGAATCCAACTGCGCTTCGAACGACGCCGGTTGAATCGCCGGCAGATTCCCGCTTCGACTTTGTACTCGCACTTCTTTCCAGAGAGCGTAGCAGTGCTGATCGGCCGAGGACGGATCGATTCCGGAGTTGACGGCGATGCGCAAGTTTCGCACCTCGTATCCCGGTTCGCGAGGGATCGTGAACGTAACCGTTTCGTCCGACTTGGGGCCGGCCATGAGCCGATGCTCACGAAGAATGCGGCCGGTGTCGGCGTCTCGCAGCACAAGCAGCGTTCTGCTCGCGTCATTACACGCGAGTGACTGAACGTCGACTTCGACCCGCTCGGGACGGATTAAATCGCTAAGTTCAAGTTCGATCCCCATGCCGGACTGCGGTCGCATCCCGTGATCGTCGGTGGCGCCGATGAAATTGGGGATGCCGTCGGGCTTAAACGCTCGCGTACCCGCCGCATCCGAGTGGCACATTGCTTGAACGGGGCCGGACATACCGGTGACGACGGAAGCCGGACATTCGCCGCGGAGAAAGCTGCCGAAATCGTGCAGCGCGATTTCAGGGGAGCTCAAATGTTTCCAGCCGTCGAGACGATTTTCGAACACGTGAAGTTCAGCGGATTCCAGCGCCCTTGCCTCTTCGAGCGAGAGCAGATCGTCGACGGTGAAGTTGGAGCGGGCCGGGTTCTTGCGCGTGAAAATCATCTCATACGTCACGTCGAACAGGCGATATTTGCCGTCAAGCATCACTTCGGCGCCGATATGCGACCAGTAATTCCCCTCGGCCGTCTTGCCGAAGAGTTGAACGCTGCGGGCTTCAAATCCAAGGTTGCGAACGAGATAGAGAAACGCATCGACATGATGACCGCAGATCCCGGCCCCATGCTCAAATGCTTCGACTCGCGATGCCGGCAAAGTTTGGCCGTGATTGGCGAGGTAGTCGTAGTTGACGGTATTAATTCGTTCTTCGACGGCATTCATGGCTTCCAGAACCAGGCACAGATTCAGTCGCCCTGAACTGCGATGGCCGTTTCCGGCTGTGGACGCGATGGGCATGTTGACATAATAGTCCCGACGAAGATCGAGTTGGCGTTGCCGCAACGATGCCAAAACGATTTCTTGCTGCAACGGCCTCGGCGCAGTCGACGTAAGCCAAGCAGGGTCCTTCTTGCTAAATTCGTAGAGCGATGCCGAAAAGGTCGCCGCCGCCTCGGACAACGCCGGCAAGCCCATTCTTTGCGGCATATCGGACGCAACTTCGGGCAACTCGCGACACAAGCGGCTCCACTCCATGGCGGCCAATTGAAGGGTTCGCGATTGATCGGCTAAGGCAGCGGCAACCTTGCGAGCATCGCGGCATTCTTCGGACAGTTCGCGTTGCCGACGATCGAGATGCACGGAATCGACGATCCAAGCGACGGCTAAGACGACGGCCGTCGACCAACCGAGGCGACGCGACTGTCGCAGCGTTGCGATGCAGCGCGATCCCAGACGGGCTGAGAAAGCGATGATGATCGCAGGGTAAGTCATCAATGAGTGACTCAATTCAGTCCTAGCAAAAATGCTGCGGCGACCATCGCGTTAAAGTCTGCGCAATCGTTATTTCGGCGTTAAGGCCGCCCAACTTGCGAATTCGTAAGACGAATGACGGTGCGGTTTCTAGAAGGCTCAAATCCCGCACAAAAATGCGACATTCTGTCGCTATCAGCAAACGAACAAAGAGGTTCGTTATTGCACAATTTCTCCGCTGTTTTTCATCCTTACAGCGCACAGTTGAACAAGTCGGTGCGATCGCGTTGGACGACTCACACCCGCCGTGAAAGTCAATCTACGGCCGAGCTTTGTCGGCAGTGATAGCGGAGGCTGCGCGGCCTTTGCCGGCATGGAGCCGTTGCGTTAACTCCGAGACCAACTCCGCCTGTTCCTTCCGCTGCGACAAGTTCATACTCTCGCGCGGATCGGTCGTGTGGTCGTACAGCATGTTCGCGATAAACTTGCCGGCCGGCTGCGTATACTCGGTGAAACGATGCGTCGCGGTGCGGATCGTGTCACCGAGACCGAAGCGTCCGATCGCCTCGGGCTTCCACGGCAACTCTGGGTTCTTGAGCAACGGCGCGAAGCTGCGGCCGTGCAAATGCTCGGGCATCGGCAGCCCCGTCAGTTCGCAGAGCGACGGATAGATATCGACGAACTCCGTCAGGCCCGAAGTTTTCTTGCCGCCGGCGATCTGCGGCGCTTTGACGATCAGCGGCACGCGCATCGACGTTTCGAAGCAACAATGTTTGCACCACATGCCGTGCTCGCCGAGATTCCAACCGTGGTCGCCCCAGAGAACAACGATCGTGTCGTCGGCCAACCCGAGTTTTTCCAGTTCACTAAGGAGTCGGCCGACTTGCGAGTCGGTGAAGCTGATGCAGGCGAAGTAACCGTGGATGAGCCTGCGCGTGGTTGCTTCGTCGAGCGGGCCCGTCGGCGGGATATCCGAGTAGGCTCGCAGTTCACCGGAGGTATGCATCGCTTGCGGCGGCGCGTCTTGCGGACGACCTTTAACCTGCGGCAATGCAATCTTGGCCCGGTCGTACAGGTCCCAATATTTCTGCGGCGCGACGAACGGCAAGTGCGGCTTGTAAAAACCCACGGCGAGGAAAAACGGTTCGTCTTGCTTTGCCAGTTTGCGCAAGTCGGCGATCGACTTGGTCGCCGTCTCGTAGTCGTCGTACTTCTCGTCGGGACGATCGGCCGCTTCCGTCGCGGGACCGCGCTGGCGACCCTCCTTCTTGCCTCGCGTCAGATTGAGTTGGATATTCTCCGGTAACACATAAAAGCCCGTGCCGCGCGGACGCCAGACCGCTTCCGACCAGCCGTTGGCGTGGTCTTCGCGCTGATGCAAGACCTTGCCGTTGGAAATGGTGTGGTAGCCGTGCTGTTTGAAATGCGTATGCAACGGCGTGATGCCGGGGGCGTCTTGCTCGGCCCAAGTCGTGTAGGTCAGGAATCGCGTCGCCGTCGGGCGCAGGCCGGTCATCAGACTGGCCCGCGACGCACCGCAGACCGGCACATTGCAGTAGGCGCGATCGAAAACGATCCCTTGCGATGCGAGCTGATCGATGTTCGGCGTCTTCATCATCGGCTGGCCGTAGCAGCCGAGTTCGGGCCGCAGATCGTCGACGGCGATGAACAGCACGTTCGGCTTCTTGCCGTCGACCGCGAGGACAGCGTTGCAGCAGAGAAGACACAGAACCCAAGCCAACGCGATGCGCAACAACATGAGGCGTTCCTCGAATGAAGATCGACAGGCGAGATCGATGCGAAGCCCCGATTATCACCGATCGCTATTCGACCCGCACCTCAAAAATCCGGGTCTCTTCATG
>CAMCTH010000046.1 GCA_945877965.1 Planctomicrobium piriforme
GACAAGAACGATCGCTTCTGCTTCCATAACTCTTTCTCACGACCGTCGACGATCTTCGCCGCGGCGAGCATTTTGAAATGCTCGCTCATCACTTGTTCGGGTTCCGTTTTCCAGGCCGTCACTTTGAGCGTGTCGTAGACTTCCTTCCATTGGGCAATGAGAGCTCGGCCGGCCTGAGTGTCCATGTTGTGGTAGACGAAGAACTCATCGGTCGTGAGCAGCGTCTCGAAAACGCGCTCGTTTCGATTCAAGCACCAGATCACGAGTTCGTCGGCTTCGTGAATCAGCCAACCGGGCGAGCCTGTGTGTCCGCGATCGGGATTCTGATAATACCCGCCGCTTCGTGCGCTATCTTTGAAGACCTTCATCGCGCCGGGATAGCCGAAGAACTCACGGAAGAACCGCACGAGCTTCGGATGCGAAGTGACGTGCGAATGGATGTGATTGCCACTCAACGACGGATCGATGGGGCCGCGATAGTAGTTCGGCTCCGCCAGCAACCGCTGCACCTCGCGGCGGTAATCGTCGGGAGTAACCAGTCGCCCCTCTTCGGCCGCTTTGATCAAGAGGGCGTCGGGGCCGCGATCGCCGAGAGCATAGGAAATCGCGAAGGCGGCTTCACGTGGCGACAACGTCGGTCGTCCGTGCTCGTCTTCTTTGCCGGCCCCGAATTCCAGGCGATAGAGAAACTCCGACTCCAACAACACCGTCACGAGCATCTGCCGCAAGCCTTCGGTGTTGCCCCCCAGGGCGATTGCATCGCGGGTCAGATCGGCATACTTGCGCAACTCTTCGGCCGTCGGACGACGCTGCAGTACGCAATCGAATTGCGTTTCGATCGCTCGCGCAATGTCGTCCGCGGTTGGAGTCTGAGGGTTAAGGATAATGCTTTCGAAAGCCGTCGGCGTCGTCGGGGGATACCAGCGATCACGCGGGTTCTCAAATTGATCAGCCTTGAGCTCCCCTTTCTTCACACGTGCCGCACGAATCTGCTTCTCGGAGATCCACTGGGCGTTGCCGAGCATCACCAGCAGATGGCCGCCGTCGAGCGCGGTGTTGTCGTAGTAGCGAACGCCCGATTGGTCGGGCAGGACGAACGGATTCGTCACGCCGAAGAGCGCCGGCCCCCGCCGGTGGTCACGCTCTTGTCCTTGCAGCTTAAACACATCGAGCACGCGCTCGACAAAAATCTGCGGACTAACGAGCCAGCGACGCGCGGGGGTGAACGGCGCATCGTCTCCGGCCGCGCCGAACAGCACCTCGTGATCGATGTAATTTCCGTACGCCGGATAGCGGAGCTTTTCATCGAGCTTCGAAGCTCCGTGCTTGCGCAACTCGGCTCGCAGCCAACCGGTCAGCAGAGTTCGTTCGTCGTCGCTCGGCTGCTTGGCATCCGGCGGCGGCATGGTCTTGAAGAACAACTGGTCCTGAACCTTGTTCAACAGGTCCAACTGCCCGCCGATCGACAGCGCGGAGAAGCCGCTGAGATTCACATCCCCTTCGCCGCTCGCATCACCGTGGCAATCGGCGCAATAGCGAGCCAGAACCCCGCTCACGTTTTGTGGGATCGCGAGAGACGAGGCGGCCTCCTGCGCGTGTGCGACAGACCATGCCGTCCACGGCAGAAGCAAAGCGGTCAGGAAAATCGTTCGCATGAGTCGCTCCTCGTTGCCGCTCGACGGCAACTCGGCCGGGGTGCAATTCGGCGTGGGTATGGGCGGTCCTTCATTCTACTCCGGCAGGGCTCGGAAACTTGCGCCAAGAACCGTACGGGGACGACATTCCGCGCACAATTCGGCCTGATTATGGCGGTTTCACGCCGCCGACCGCTCAGACCGTCTCGCGAAACTGCGTCGGCGAAATGCCCGCGACTTTGCGAAACGCGCGGGTAAACGAGCTGTGGTCGGCAAACCCGCACGTCGCCGCGATTTCGGCGACGGTTTGATCCGTCTCGCGCAACAAGCTCGAGGCCGCGGCGATGCGCGCCTGGGTGATGTACTGGCTAGGCGTGAGGCCGAAGAACCGCTTGATCAGTCGCGCAAACCGCGCCGGGGGCAACTCCGACCACGATGCCAACTCGGCGGGCGACACCGGTTCGCTCAGATGATTTTCAAAACGATGCAGCGCCGTCGCGACGGCCGTCGGCATTTCTTGCGATTTGATCGGCGCGCGCAAATCGCGCGAGATGCCGATCAACCCCACGACGTTCCCCTCGTCGTCGTGCAGCGGCAGCTTGGTCGTCAGACACCAACAGGGCTGATGCGGCGATTGCCAATGCATCTCCAGATGGTCGACCAGCGGACGATTGAACCGCAAGACGTCGGCGTCTTGTTGCGACGGAACGCGGCCGAGTTCGCCGGGACAGATGTCGCTCGGTCGGCGGCCGATCGCTTGGGCCTTGCGTTGCAGACCATGTCGTTCGATCAACGACTTGTTGACCGCGAGATAACGACCTTCGCGATCTTTAACGAAAAAGGCGGCATCCGGAATGAAGTCGAACATCTGCTCCAAGACCGCAACATCGACGGCCCGCGGCGAGCGGAGCAACTCGGCTTCGAGGTGAGCGGCCTTGTTGCGCACGAGATTAGAAGCCGGAGTTGGTTGCGTTACCGATGCACGATCTCTCAGAATAGTCGACGCGACTCTCTGCATCAAAACAACTTCGACGCCGGCGGCAAGGACTCGGTCTCTGCACCGTTCGCGAGGTCGAGGGTCGTTCTGTGCGCACTTTGTCATCGTCGCGGCGTTTCGAGTAAAGCCGCCGGCGGGCGTCGTTGGCGACAATAGGATCTTCGGCCTCAGACACGATCACCGCTTGGAAAACGACGGAAAACCGCGATGAAAATCGTCCGCATCTTCGCCCACCGCGTCGAACTGCCCCTGCATGAGGGAAGCTACAAGTGGTCGGGCGGGAAGTCGATCTCCGTGTTCGACAGCACGATCGTCGGCGTCGAGACCGACACGGGCCTGATCGGCTACGGCGAAGTCTGTCCGCTCGGTCCATTCTATCTGCCGGCCTATGCCGAAGGGGTGCGGGCCGGTCTACGCGAACTCGCGCCGCACTTGCTCGGCTTCGATCCGCGCGAGTTGGCGAAAATCAATCAGCGAATGGACGCCGCCTTGAAGGGGCACCCGTACGTCAAATCCGGAATCGATATCGCCTGCTGGGACCTACTGGGGAAAGCGACCGGCTTGCCCGTGTGCGTGCTGATGGGGGGCCGCTTCGGCGAGACCGTACGACTCTATCGGGCCATCTCGCAAGAATCGCCGGAAGAGATGGCGAAGAAAGTCGCAGGCTATCGCGCCGAGGGTTACACGCGCTTTCAATTGAAGGTCGGCGGCGATCCCGACGTCGACATCGAACGAATTCGCGCCGTCCGCGCGATGCTGAAGCCGAGCGATCGCCTGGTGGCCGATGCCAACACCGGCTGGACGCAGCACGAAGCGATCCGCGTCGTGCGCGCCGTGCGCGACATCGACGTCTACATTGAACAACCGTGCTTGAGCTACGAAGAGTGTTTGGCGGTGCGGCGGCACACGGATCATCCCTTCGTGCTCGACGAGAACGTCGACGGACTCGACATGCTGCTGCGGGCTAAGGCCGATCTGGCGATGGACGTCGTCAATCTGAAGATCAGCAAACTCGGCGGACTGACGAAGACGAAGCAGGTCCGCGATCTCTGCGTGAGCATGGGAATCGCCATGACGCTCGAAGATAGCTGGGGGGGCGACGTCACGACGGCGGCCATCGCGCACCTGGCTCACAGCACGCCCGAGGAGTTCCGCTTCACCAGCACCGATTTCAACAGCTACGTCACGGTCAGCACGGCCGACGGGGCGCCGAAACGCTCGAACGGTTTCATGACGGCCGGAACCGCTCCGGGGCTCGGGATCGAACCGAAGACGGCGGTGCTCGGCCGGCGCGTCGTCGAAGTGGCTTAATCCGTTAGCTCAACTCGTTCCACCACCACTGGAAAGCACCGTCATGCGAAAACTCGTCGCTCTTTCTTTGTGGGTCGCGCTGGCGACCGGCCCGACGTTCCTTCCCGCTGCGGAACCGACGCCTGCGGCGGGCCGACAAACCAAGCTCATCGAAGGCTGGACCGTTCACATCAGCGACCAACTGTGGCAACAAGATCGGACGGCAACGGAGCGGGCGCTCGAGTTGCTGACCTTGCAGTTGCAGGAGATCAAGCGCGTCGTCCCTGCTCCGGCCGTGGCGCAACTGCTGCAGGTGCCGCTCTGGTTCTCGTCCGAGTACCCGAAAGTACCGCCCCGGGCCGAGTATCATCCCGACGCCGGTTGGTTGCGTAAAAACGATCGCGACCCGGCGATGGCCCGCGGCATCGAGTTCACCAATGTGCGGATCTTCGAACGCGAAACGAAGCGGATGCCGAACTTCGCACTGCACGAATTGGCCCACGCCTACCATCATCGAGTGCTCGCGAAAGGTTTCGACAATCCGGAACTCAAGGCCGCCTACGAGCAGGCCAAGTCGGCCGGGTTGTACGAACGAGTCGAGCGACGCTTCGGCGACGGTCGCTCCGCCCAAGAACGGGCCTATGCGATGTCGAATCCCCAGGAGTATTTCGCCGAGTGCAGTGAAGCGTTCTTCAGCACGAACGACTTCTTTCCATTTGACCGGAGTCAGCTGACGAAGCATGATCCGGCGATGTTCGCCCTCTTAGGGAAACTGTGGGGACAGACCGCCGAGTCGTCCCGCGCTCAACCCTAGTTCGCATTTCCTCAGCCATCCAATCGCACGGAGCCTCATCGTGATGAACAAGATCAAGATATTGCCGGTGCTGCTAACGCTCGCCGCGACGGTCGCCACGTCGTCGGCCCGGTGCGCCGACGCGCCGAAGCCGCTCAAGGTCTTCATCCTGGCCGGCCAGTCGAACATGGAGGGGCACGCCAAAGTTGAGACTTTCGACTACCTCGGTGACGATCCGGCGACCGCGCCGCTGCTGAAACAAATGCGCGGCGCCGACGGCATGCCCCGCGTGTGCGATCACGTTTGGATCTCATACCTCACCGGCGGCCAGACGGACGGCGAAGGCTTCGGCAAACTGACGGCCGGATACGGTTCGCGATCGAACCCGGCCGAGCCCGGCGGCAAGATCGGCCCCGAGTTTACGTTCGGCCTGACGATGGACGCGAAGCTTGCCGAACCGGTGCTGATCATCAAAACGGCGTGGGGCGGAAAGTCGTTGTATTACGATTTCCGTCCGCCGAGCGCGGGAGTCTATCCGCAATCGGCCGCGGATGTCGAAAAGGGGCGCAATCCTCCCGAGAAGTCGGGGCACTACTATCGCTTGATGATCGAACATGCGCGCCGCGTCTTAGCCGATCCCAAGCGAGTCTGTCCGGCCTACGACGAAAAGGCCGGCTACGAACTCGCCGGCTTCGTCTGGCTGCAAGGTTGGAACGACATGGTCACGCGCGACGTCTATCCCGAAAAGCCAGCGGACGGACGACCGCGCTATGCCGACTATTCGAAATGGCTGGCCGACCTCATTCGCGACGTACGTAAAGACCTGCAAGCTCCGCAACTGCCGTTCGTCATCGGCGTGATGGGGGTCGACGGTTTGGAGCCCAATCCTCACATCGCGGCGTTTCGTAAAGCGATGGCCGCCCCGGCCGCGCTGCCCGAGTTTCAAGGGACCGTCGTCGCCGTGGAAACGGCTCCGTTCTGGGACGCGCCGCTGGCCGCCATCGCCGAGAAGTTCGGTGAGATTCGGCAGATGGGATACTACTTGAAAACCAAGCACAAGAATCACGCCAATGCCGACGGCTCGATGACGGACCAACAGCAGCGCGAGTATCTGAAGCAGTTCGAGGCGAAGCTCATCTCTCCTGAGGAAGCGGCCCTCTGGAAGCGAGGGGCTTCGAACGCCGGCTATCATTACTTGGGCTGCGCGAAGACCTTCGCGCTGATGGGAACGGCCTTTGCCGAAGCCGTACTCGCGCTCCAGAAATAATCGATGGATTGCCATGAGCCGCTTGTCGAACCGTGCGATTCTCTGCGCGATCTGGATTCTCATCGCCGGTCGAGCCTCGTTCGCCGAAGCTCAGACGCTGGATGACGCTCTCCGACGACGGCCGGCCGCCGAGTTGGTGCGACTCGCCAAGACCAAGGGGGACGCCGCGCGCGGGGCCGTCGTCTTCTTTCAGCATTACATGGCCTGCTCCAAATGCCACGCCGTCGGCGATCCGAGTGCATCGGCACTCGGGCCCGACTTAACCAAGCTCGGCGGCGACGTCACGGACGAAATGATCGTCGAGTCGGTGTTGCTCCCGTCGAAAGTGATTCGCAAAGGATACGAGACGGTCACGATCCAAACCGTTGACGGCACGACGTTGACCGGCTTGCTCGTAGAGCAAACCGCCGACAAGGTGACGATTCGCGACGCCTCGCGCGGCGGCACGTTGACGACGTTACGCACGGCGGACGTCGAAGAAATGAAGCGGCCGCCCCTTTCGATCATGCCTGCCGAGCAAGTCAATCAACTCGCCGGGCAGCAGCAATTCTACGACCTGATCCGCTATCTCTTCGAAATTCGTGACGGGGGCGCGGCCCGGGCCGGCGAGTTACAGCCATCGCCGGCTCTGACGGATTTCGTCCTGCCCGAGTACGAGCAACGTCTCGATCATCGCGCATTGATCGGCGCTTGGAATGCCGAGTCGTTGCGCCGCGGCGAGGCGATTTATCAGCGCGTCTGCGCGAATTGCCACGGCACGAAGGACCAACTCGGCTCGCTGCCGACGTCGCTGCGATTTGCGGAAGGGAAATTCAAGAACGGCAGTGACCCGCTCGCGATCTATCAGACCCTGACGCGCGGGTTCGGCCTGATGACCCCACAAATGTGGATGGTGCCGTCGCAAAAGTACGACGTCATTCATTACATTCGCGAAACGTATCTCAAGCGCCACAATCCGTCGCAGTATGTTTCGATCGACGACGCTTACCTCGCACGACTTCCGGCCGGCAACACGCGCGGCCCCGAGCCGAGCAAGATCGAGCCGTGGAGTGCGATGGACTACGGTCCGCAACTGACGCACACCTATGAAGTGCCGGGCCCGGTGCCGAACTTGGCGTACAAGGGAATCGCCGTGCGACTCGATCCCGGCTCCGGCGGCGTTTCGCGCGGGCATCATTGGATGCTATACGACGCCGATACGCTGCGCGTCGCCGCAGCCTGGAGCGCCGGCTCAGGCGACAACTTCATCGATTGGCGCGGCATCCAACTAAACGGCGAACATCAGATCCATCCGCATCTCGTCGGACCGATCGCGACGGCCAACTCCTTCGGACCCGGATGGGGCGATGCGTCCGGCTCGTTTCGGGATGATCGTCGGGTCGAGGGGCGCGACGGTCGCCGTTACGGTCCGCTGCCGCGCGATTGGGCGAAGTTTCGCGGACTGTATCATCACGGGCAACAGGTCGTGCTGTCGTACAGCGTCGGTTCGACCGGTGTGTTGGAATTGCCGCGAGTGCTCAGCGGCGATGAATCGCCGCGCGGCCCGATGTTCCTTCGCACGCTCAACCTCGGGCCGCGCGAGCGCGATCTCGTGCTGCAGATCGCCGAGCATCCGACCGCCGACGCGCAACTCTCGGAGATCGCCGAGACTCAGCGCACCGTGGTACTGTTTGCGCCGTCGCCGTCGGAGCCAACCAAGACTCCACCAACCCAGCCGCTGCGGGCCGGATTTTCTCCGGCCGGCACGGCAGCCACGTGGATCGCCGCAGAGGGACGATTGCGTCTCCGCATCCCGGCAGGGAAGGAACCGCTTCGTTTCACCGTCTGGACGATGGCAGTCGCAAAAGAGAATCCCGCCGCAGTCGCGAAGTCGCAACCGAGCGAATGGCTCGACGTCGTCCCCGAGCCGGAGACGGATTTGCAACCGCTGACGCAAGGGGGCCCGCCGCGCTGGCCGCAGAAGTTGGCAACCCAAGCAACGATCGGGAGCGACGACGGGCCGTTCGCCGTCGATGTGCTGACCGCACCGACGGCCAATCCTTGGTTAGCACAAATGCGGTTTACCGGCCTCGACTTCTTCCCAGACGGCCGGATCGCCGTCTGCACGTGGGACGGCGACGTCTGGTCGGTCGACTTTCAAGCCGACAAGAGCACGCTCGCTTGGCGACGCATCGCGTCGGGACTCTATCAACCGCTGGGACTGAAGATCATCAACGGCACGATTCACGTCCTCTGTCGCGATCAGCTCGCCGTGCTGCACGACCTCAACGGCGACGGCGAAACCGATTTCTACGAATGCTTGAACAACGATCACCAAGTGACCGAGCACTTCCACGAATTCGCGATGGGCTTGCAGACCGACGCCGCGGGAAATTTCTATTACGCGAAGTCGGGGCGACATGCCTTGCCGGCCGTCGTGCCGCATCACGGCACGTTGTTGCGAGTCAGCCGCGACGGTTCGCAAACGGAAATCCTGGCGACCGGCTTTCGCGCGGCCAACGGCGTCTGCCTCAACCCCGACGGTTCGTTCGTCGTCACCGATCAAGAAGGTTTTTGGAACCCGAAGAATCGCATCAACTGGGTCACGCTCGCGCCGTCGGGCAAGCCGAAGTTCTACGGCAACCTGTTCGGCTACACCAACGTGACCGACCCGTCCGACGAAGCGATGGAACCGCCCCTCTGCTGGATCACGAACGCCTTTGACCGCTCGCCAGCCGAACTGCTGTGGGTCGAAAGCGATCGCTGGGGCCCGCTGAACGGCTCGCTGTTAAATCTCTCGTACGGCAACGGCAAGGTGTTTCTCGTTCCGCACGAACGGGTTCGCGGCACGATGCAGGGGGGAATGGTCGCGTTGCCGATGCCGCCGTTTCCGACCGGCGTGATGCGCGGTCGATTTCATCCGGCCGACGGACAACTCTATTTGTGCGGCATGTTCGCCTGGGCCGGTAGTGCAACGCAGCCCGGCGGACTCTATCGACTGCGAGCGACCAGCCAGCCAATTCACTTGCCCGTCGGCTTGCAGGCGAAGAAGTCGGGGATCAAACTCACCTTCACCGAACCGCTCGATCCCGCGACCGTCGCCGCCGGTAAGGTGCAGATCCAAACGTGGTCGCTCAAACGAACGGCCCAATACGGATCGAAGCACTACGACGAGAAACCGCTCGCAGTTCGCCGCGCCACGCTCTCGCCGGACCGCAAAACAGTGCTGCTCGACGTCCCGGACATTCGCCCCACTTGGTGCATGGAAATCAAGTACGAGTTCAAATCCGCCGATGGAACGCCCGCGCTCGGCGTCATTCATAACACGATTCACGAGTTAGCCGACTAAGAGCCGCGCGGACAACGAGCACGCCGAACCTTCTTCCGAAGAGAGACGCCATGAGACCGTTCGCTATCGCATTGATCTCCCTCTGCGTCGGACTATCGTCCCTGGCCGCCGACGCCACGGAACGGCCGAACGTCATCTTCATTCTGGCGGACGATAAGTAGAAGCAAGGTGACGCGCACCAACTTGATTCGGGGCAAAATGGTCCGTTTCTTGAGCCAGCGACCTGAATTCCGAATTGCTGCCAATTGCGGGCGATTAAGTTCGATTCAGGAGAATTAACTACACTTTGCTACAGGCTTTTGTCGGTCGACGCTCGGGCCGCAGAGTCGCCGGTTGAAATTCTGTCACTTGGAATTAAGGGACGTAGTCACCTTCGTGCCGGGCCACGCGCTGTTTCGGCTTGTGGAAGCGGCGCATCGGCGAGCCATTTCTTTCACGAAGTGATGAAGTTCGCCCGACTTTACGAAGGTCGTTCGCATCAATTCGGTGCTGCGGAACCGGACGCCGATTATTTGGAATCCACGCGAGTCGCCGCCGATTTGGCCCGGCAAGGCCGGCGTGCCGAAGCAATGTCCGCCTACACGGCTGCGGCCGAGGGAAAGATCACGGACTACCAAAAGGCGGTCACCCTCGAACAAGCGGCCGCGCTGGCTCGCAGTCTGCGACGGCACGACGTCGCCGCACAACTGGCAGCCCGTATTCCCATCGAAGCCGTGAAGAAAACCGTCCTCATGCGCAACTTACTGGATCAATCGCAGGCATCGCAGGTCGTCGTGCAGTTCGGTGCCGAGGACATCGGCGCATGGCCCTTCTGGAAAGCCGGCGACGGCTACTTCGCTCGCGGCCTCGCCTACGCAATCGCAAAGTCGGGCAAGGAAGCTGAAGCCGATCTTGCGCGCGCCTTGGAATGGACCGGAGATCCGCGAATTCGCGATGCCATTTTGCAAACCCAAGCCGGCAACCGAGAGAGGAATCTACAGGACGAAGTTGGCGCGCTGTCGGCCTATCACGCGATCATTGACTCCGCCGAGCGGCTGGGTAGTTCCGAGCAGTTTACTGCTTTGATATGCATTGCCCGCATCCTCACGAAGCGAGGTCAGTTCGACGAAGCAATCGCCGTGTTGCGCAAAGTGGAGATCAGCAAGCTCCGCGGCATTTGGCACGGAAACCTCCAGCTCGCGCTCGGAGCCACATTACGGGCCGCCGGTCGCCGAGACGAAGCACGAGCTGCTTATCAAGCGGTTATCGCCGACGAAGATACCGAAGCCGGTCAGCGGAAGGCTGCCGAGCAAAGCATCCAGGCACTGCAATCGCCAAAATGAACAAGTTGTTGCGAAAGCCCACCTCCATTGCTCTTTGCGCCGTCGCACTGCTGTCCGGCGACGTTGCGTCCGCGCAAACTCTCCCGCCGAGCTCCCTCGCCGGCACGTAGCCATCCGCAACGTCTGCACATACCATTACTGCCTCGGGCACGACTTAAGCACTAACCTGTAATGTCCGGAGTAGATTTATGATCAACGCCTCCCGTTGTTCGTGTCTGTTGCTGTTGGCGACGGCCGCCTGTGTTGCGAACCCACTTCAGGCGCAGTCGCCGACTTGGAAGGTCGGCGTCGCCACGGTGAAGGTGACGCCGCCGGCCTCGATGTGGATGGCCGGTTATGCTGCCCGGGCGAAGCCGTCCGAGGGCGTCGCCTCTGATCTGTACTGCAAAGCACTGGCTCTCGAAGCGACCGACGGTAAACGATTCGTGTTCGTGACTTGCGACTTGATCGGAATTCCTCGCGGACTGCGCGAGGCTATGGAATCTGAAGTGGCCGAGCGATTCAAATTGCCGCCGGAGTCGTTGTTGCTTAATGCTTCGCATACGCACTGCGGGCCGGAGTTCCGTGTGAAGTCGTACGTCGTCGGCGACGATGCGGAGCGAGCGAAGCAAGCGCATGCGTACGGGGACGATTTGCGCGGCAAGTTGGTCGAACTCGTCGGCCGGGCGTTGGCTGAGCTAGCTCCCGCGCAACTGACGTACGTCAAGGCACGGTGCGGATTCGCGATGAATCGCCGAACGCCCACCGGCGAAACATACAAGAACAGCCCGTGGAGCGAAGGCCCGGTCGATCACGACGTGCCGGTCCTGAAGGTCACCGCATCAGAAGACGGTGCGCTGCGGGCCGTTTTGTTCGGCTACGGTTGTCACAATACGACGATCGGCTTCTACCAATTTTGTGCCGACTACGCGGGGTTCGCGCAGCAGTATATCGAAGAGAAACACCCCGGCGCGACCGCACTGTTTCTCATGGGATGCGGCGGCGATCAGAATCCCTACCCCCGCGGCGAGCTCCAATTGTCGCGACAGCATGGTCGCAGCTTGGCGACCGCGGTGGAGGCGGCGCTCGGTTCCTCGCCAGCGTTCGAACTGACGCCGACGCTGTCGGCGGGGTTGAAGCGAGTTACCCTCGAATTCGCCGAACCGAAGCCGAAAGCCGTGCTCGAGCGAGAACTACAGTCTCCCAATAAGTATGAAGCGAGCCATGCTCGCCGTTTGCTGGATCAGTTGAAGGACAAAGGAAAGATTGAAACGCGGTACGATTGCCCGCTGCAACTCGTTCAAATCGGCTCGCTGACTCTGGCAGCGTTTCCTGGCGAGACGGTCGTCGATTATTCGTTGCGAACGAAGCGCGAACTGGGAGGTGACGGACCGGTGTGGGTTGCCGGATATTCGAACGACGTATTCGGCTACATCCCGTCGAAACGCGTGCTCTTAGAAGGGGGCTATGAGGGAGGCGGCGCATTTGTTTACGGCTCGTTTCCCGGTCCGTTTGCCGTCGATGTGGAAGACCGCCTGATGACGGCTTTGGAAGAATTGCGAACCGAGATCAGTGCCGACCGACCGCAGAAGGCCCCGCGCTAAACGAGGCACCTTCTCGCAAAACGTCGGGAAGGAGACTGTAAGCGAACGACGCTTAGAAGTGTACCGCCCCGATTAGTCTCCTGCGGTGATCGTCAGAAGCACGCTTTCATGCGTCGGTAGTTTCAACGCCGGAATCAGAACGGCATCGAAGCATTCTCGTTTTGCGGTCACTCCGATGATGATGAAATTGCAGTCTCGGTTGCAGTCTGCTTCGGCAAGGCAATTGAAGAGGCCCTTCGCCCATCACTGTACGCGCAGGATTGCCTCAAGAAACTCTACGGCGTCCTGATATTTCTTCGGCTTTATTGTGGCACCCTTTCCAACGAGCAAGTGGCACTCCATCCCCACGGAATCTGCCTTCTCTTTAAGTTTCACGCCGAAGAGCGGATGGTGGATGCCGTGACTCGCGTGGCGGGAGGGGACGGTCAGGTCGGAGTCGCACGTCATGAAGAGCGGCGGGTCGTCGCGGCTGACATGGTTATAGGGGGAGAACTCGGCATAAACTTCGCGATGCTGGGCGTAGTACTTGAGGGCCTCTTCCATCGTGCGTTCGCCGACGGCCGCAGCGATCATCCGGTGTTGCAGCACATTCGGACCAAGCCAAGGCTCGATCTGCTTTGGATCAATCGACGTTTGACCGCGAAAAACAGCAGCACCGGCCGCACGAGTCGACTCACGCAAAACCGGATCTTGGGATTTGGGGTCGGCTAAATCATCGTGGCAAAGTAACCACATGGCGGTGCAGGCACCGGCGCTACCTCCGGTGAGGCAAATCCGCTTCGTGTCGATGTTCCACTCGATCGCCTTAGTGCGCAGAAATTGAACGGCCCTCGCAGCATCATGCACCGGAGCGGGCAACGGGTCGCCAGGCGCTAGGCGATAGTTGATCGCCGCATACGAGACCCCCTTGGCCAGCCAAGTCCGCTGCGGGTTCCCCTCCTGAAACTTATCGCCGCCCGTCCAGCCGCCGCCGTGGATGTAGACCAACAGCGGACGAGGACCGTCTCCGTCGGCCTGCCAGAAGTCGAGCACATTACGTGCATGCGGACCGTACACAACCTCGGCGCGGGTCGGTGGATCGCGCGGCGGTGAATCGGCCGCACGGAGATTCGTCGCAAGAAACAGCGCAGCAAGCGCGAGCATTCCCCTCATTCCACCTTCTCCCAATAGGCACATCACAATCCGTCAGCGGTTTGATACGACTTCTTTAGGAACCAACGCTCTTTCTGGATCCAACGTGAAGTAATTCGGCACGCCGACCAGCTTGAAACCGCCGCCGGCTGTCGGATGTTCCGGTCCATGGACCGACCACAGCGAGTCGTCGGCGTCCGGCGGTACTTCAATCAGGAAGTCTGACGCCTTGTCATTCCGGACATCGAGATGCGTTCGACCTTTCGCGTCTCGAACACTCAGCGTGGCTCGACCTCCGCCGATCATGCGAAGCTCAAAACGTTGCGTCCCGCGAGGCACGAAGAAATACATCTGTCCACGATCCCAACGAAAATCATTCCCCTTCATCACAAAGGGGTGAGTGCTCGAGGTCAACGAAGCGTTTTGCCAATTGATCTGGTAGAAGCCCGTCTCATCCGCGACGAACCGTACTTGTGAAGTCAGCTTGGTTTTGTCGGCCTTGCGCGCCGACATGCTCTGATCGGCTTGAAACGCGAGTCGACTGATAAATTGCACAGACAGCACTTCGTCCGAAACGCCCGCCGGGAAATCACCGAGTCGAAAATCGAAACGCACCGCGTCGCCCTGTTGAGCCCACACATGCATCGTCGCGCTGGAGAAACGGCCGGCGT
>CAMCTH010000047.1 GCA_945877965.1 Planctomicrobium piriforme
CGCACGTCAGTAAGCGGTTCCGTGAATCTAGTCAGACCATGCCATCACGCACGATATCGTACAAGTCTCCGCGTCTTACGCTTTCACTACACAGGCGCTCGGCAAATTCCGCAAGTCGAACTCCGGCGGCGGGGGGCAGGCGGGATTGATCCATTGGATCACCTCGGCCCAACCGGCGCTGTCGTCGTCGTGCTGCAGATAGCCGTGGATCGGCCGCACGACCGACCAGCCGTCTTTCATGTGCACGCTCAGCACCGGATCGACGAGCGTGCCGCCGATGACCGCGTCGACGTACGCTTCGATCGACATCGCGTCGCGATGCTGGCCGTAGCCGGGCAACCGACTCGCGCCGACCATCCGCCAGAGGTTCTCCGCTTGCACGAGAAACCGCGCTTGATCGGTCAGCGCATGCCCGAGGCCGTGATGTTGATGCGCCGGATGGACCATGATGTCGGCCCCGTAGAGCGTCGGCCCGTCGGGTCGATGATCGAGAAACGAACCGTCGGCCGTCAGCACGTCCCACGAATCGTCGAGATGAAAGTCGGCCATCCGCAACCGCAACGTGAAGTGCACGCCGGCGACGGCGTCGTCGTCGGTGCGCACCGCGACGAATTGCCCCTGCGGATAAACTTGCCGATGATCGTCCAACTCGGCCGCGGTGTAAGGCCGCTCGGTGGGATAAACCAACCGGCAGATGTCGATGATCGCCTCGTAGTCCGTCGGTTCGACGAGACGAATACGGTAGTTGCTCGGCAGCATGTCGGGCTCACAAGTAAAAGAAGTAAACGAGCGAGTCGGTCTTCACGGCGAGTCGCAACCCGGGCTCCGGCGCGGTCTCGCCGACACCCACAAGTATGCCACCGATTTGACGGCGTGCAGAACCCCCGTTTTTCGGCACAAAAAGCGGCCTCCCTTGAAATTGAGCCGGCCTTTGCGGCATAGTGCCTCTCGCGAGTTCGGTCGCGAGGTACCCGCGATCGAACTCGCTCCCTGCGGTGACGTCGATCCGCGGACGGTCGTGCGAGTGCACTTGGAACAAGCTCTCACTCGAACGACACGGCCGAACGCATCGACTTCGCATCGGGGTCCGTCACGTCGCGGCGAGCGGTGGAGCCGCCGCGATGAAATGTCGACGGACCGAAAGTCGCACCGACGTTCGCAACCCGCGAGCGGCCTGATTCACGGCGAACCTGATTCGCCGGAACACGCCGCTCCGCCGTGCGACCGGCCCGACGAAGGGATTCCGCCGGTGCGTCGTCGTCCGGTCTGCAACGATCGGATGCTTCTTGTTCCGTGTTCCTTGGTCCGATCCGCTCGTTCGCCGGGCGACGACGCCGATTTTTTGCGCTCGCGCAGCAGGCAGCGCCGCCGGGCCGATCCGCGCGCCAAACTCGGCGTTTGCGCGCATCGGCCGAGAACGGGGGGGGACGTAATCGGCTCGAATGCACGCCGACTGCTCCATCCACGACGGCGACAAAGGGCTATCATGCTCGGGAACGAAACGCGTTCACTCGGCTTCGGCCGCGATGTCTCGCCTCAACCTCTGCGGGAGAATGAACGATGATCCATTTCCGTTCGAGCGTCGTCGTCTTCTTACTCACGGCGGCCGCAGCCTGCGTCGTTGCTGCAGAACCCAAACCGGTGAAACCCATGGACGTCGAAATCACAGGCAAGCTCGAAACCGGAATCGTCGCCATCGGCGGAGAAACGACCGGCATCGTCGTTCGCACCAAAGAGGGTTCGTGGGAACTCGATCTCGGCGACGACGCCGAGCTCAAGCGCCGCTGCGAGCAACTCAATCAAAAACAAGTTCGCGTGACCGGCAAGTCGCGGATCGTCGCCGGCGTCGAGGTTCCCGAACGACGGATCATTCGCGTCGCGAAAATTGCGGCCGTCGATTAGCGCCGTTCGATCTCGTGCCGCGTCCGACCGCTCACGGAGGTTGCGATGGGAAACGTCATCGGTCCGGGACAATTCTCGTCCGGCGATCATCGCGGCGGCCGCGGCGTCTCGCCGTTGCGCGCGTTCGTCGATTCGTTCGTCAACATCGTCCGGCAATACGGAGTCAAGGGGCTCGCGGCGTTGGTGATCGCAGCGCTCTTCGCGTTTGCGCCGTTGACGCTGCTCTATTGGTTCAACGAAGTCCGACTCGCAACCGCCGTGACGTTGTCGACCGGGCAACGGGCCGTCGTCAAGCCGGCGCGTTTTCAGGAAGAGCAGGAAGAGGAAGAACCGGGCGAGACGGCCCTGTTGCAAGTCGTCTGCGAGATCGACGGCGGGCGTCCGTTGTTGGTGGACGAAGATTCTCGCCGCGAACAAGGGTTCATGGTCGACTCGTATTTCGTCCGCCGCGAGCGAGTCTATTTGCGACCCGCGGGCATGGAGCCGGAAGTCCCCTACGGATTGCTCGGCAAACCACCGGTCAGCGTTTGGCTTCCCGCCGGCGATTATGAGTTGCTCGTCGTCTACGAGACGCCGGGAGGCGAAGCGATTGACGAGAGCGATCATCGCGGATTCCCGTGGATGACGGAGTTCGCCGAGTACTCGCTGGAGAATCAGCAGAAGACGGTCTGCCGAATTCCCCTGCCGCATTACGGTTGGAACGAAGGTCCCCGGCCGGCCGCGGTCGGCGATGAAACGTCGACCGACGCGCCGCCGCCCGCATCGCAACCCGGTTGGACGGTTGCGACGGATCAACCGCTTAACGCGATTCCGACTCCGGGAGGTTACGTCCTCGCGCTCGACGAACCGGTCGTGCATCACGACGCGGAGCATCACGGCTGCACGTTCGATCGCCGACAACGACGATCCATCCTCCGCGAGTGGACGCGCGATCAACTCGCCGCCGTTCGCAACGGACTGCCCGACGACGCGATGGAGGCGCGAACGCAACTCACCTCGCTCATCGACGCCTTGGAATGGCGCGAGTTCTTCGAAGGGTGGTACTGCTACGCCGCCGCGGGAATTGCAGGGCTCGTCTTCACACGCTGGGGTGCGCTGGCGATCCTCGAGCCTTGGCGACGGGGCGAATCGTTCGGTGAGTCGGTCGCCCTGATGATCAAGATCTTTCTCGCATCGGCCGCGATCTGGTTCATCTTTCGCGTGCTGACCGATTAGCGAGGTCGTCGGTTCGGCGTCGGCCTCGTTGCGAATCTCTAACCAAAGATCGGCAATGCATGACCGTCGTCGACCAAACCCACCGGGCGGCCTTGCATGTCGTGGATCCGCATCTCAGGATCAATTCCCAACGACGACAGAATCGTCGCAGCCAAGTCCTCGGGCTTCGTCGGATGATCGGCTGCTTCGCCCGAGTCGCGACTGCTGCGGCCGTAGACCGTGCCGCCGCGGACGCCGCCGCCGGCGATCACGGCCGGGAAGTTAAAGCTCCAATGCCCGCGACCCCAAACCGAATTCGCCTTCGGCGTGCGCCCCATTTCGCCGCAGCAGACGACCAGCGTTTCGTCGAGCAGGCCGCGTTCGTCGAGATCGGCGAGCAACGCGGAGAGCGCGCAATCGAGTCCCGGCAGCAGATAATTCTGTTGCTCGTTGATGCTGATGTGCGAGTCCCACGAGTAGCCCCCCACGGTGTCCCAGCCGACGCTGACGAACCGGGTGCCGGCCTCGACGAGTCGTCGGGCCGCCAGCACCGATTGACCGAACAAGTGGCGACCGTAGCGATCGCGCACGGCGGCCGATTCGCGGCGAACATCGAGCGCTTCGCGCGTCTTCGACGACGACACCAATTCCAAGGCCCGACGTCGAAAGCGATCGTACGAGACGGTCGACGGCGCACTCTCGGCCGAGCGACGGGCGGCGTCAAACTGATCGAGCAAACTGCGGCGACGATCGAGGCGATCGATCGTCATCGCGCCGTCGGTCGCCAGGCCGCCGACCGAGAAATCGAGTTCGTCGTCGGTGCAATCGCGGGCGTACGGATTGTCGTCCTCATCGCGCTTGTTCACGTCGCTCATCAGCGGGTCGTAACCCTTGCCGAGCCAGCCGCCGTATTGCCCCGGTCGTTCGAGCTTCGCTGCGAATTTTTGCAGATGCCCGAGCGGCTTCGGCAAGAAGACGTAGCTCGGCACGTCGCGCGGCAATTGCGTCGCGTCGTTATGGATTGCACGCTGGTCGACGCCGTGCATCGCACGCTGATCGACATAGTCGATGACCGAGCCGAGCGACGGCCAATCTTTGCTCGTGGCATTGAAACCTGCACCGATCGGGATGTGCCACGGTCGGCCGGTTTGCAGATAGTGAATGCCGGAGCTGTGGTCGTTTTGCTTGTGACCGATCGTGCGGACGACGCAGAACTTGTCGGACGACGCAGCCAGTCGCGGCAGACGTTCACTGATTCGCAGGTCGGGCGTGCGGCAAGCGATCGGGTTGTACGGCCCACGGATCGCACTCGGGGCGTCGGGCTTGAGGTCGAATGTTTCGAGTTGGCTCGGCCCGCCGAACAGCAGCAGGAAGATGACGTTCTTCGCGCGCGGCTTGAGCGGTGTCGCAGCCTCTTCCGCCGCCAAGAGTTGGGGCAGATTCAGACCGAACAGACCGGCGCCGCCGACTTGCAGCAGCTTGCGTCGGCCGAGATCGATCGATTCGCGCAGCGGATTGCCGTAAACGGTGAGCATGGCAGGCCTGCGGTGGGACGAAAGGCGGGAACGTCGGGCGGGATCGGGCAGCCGACGATTATGATACCGTCGTGCGGTACGGCAAGCAAAACGAAAGGGCATGCCGGAATAAGGCAAGATTCTATTTTTCGAGCCGTACAGCGATTCGCGTCGCCGCAGCTTACCGATTCACTATCGCAACAGGCCGAGTTAGCCTGCTTTCGTCCGCGTCGAACGATCTTCGCCCTCGTCCGACTCGTCGTTCGAGGCGAGCTTGATCGTCGCGCCCGGCGGCAGGCGACGTTCGGCAATGATGCCGCGCTTCGTGCCGAGGCAGAAGCGATGGAACTCGGTGGCCGGCCCGGTCGGGAACTTTTCGGCGAGCGTGGCGAGGACGTCGCGCCAAGCCAAGCAACTCCGATAGATCACGCGGTACGCTTGTTTGAGTTGCAGCAGTTCAGCGCTGCTCATGCCACCGCGACGAAGGCCGATCGTGTTGAGGCCGACGACGAAGTTGCTCGCGCCGTCGATCGTGACGTACGGGGGGACGTCTTTGATGATCCGCGCCGTGCCGCCGATCATGCACTGCCGACCGACGCGGCAGAACTGATGGACCGCGACGCCGCCGGAGACGAACGCGCGGTCGTCGACCGTCACGTGTCCGCCGAGCATGCAGTTGTTGGCCAAGATCACATGGTCGCCGACGACGCAATCGTGCGCGACGTGGGCGTTGACCATCATGAAGTTGTTGTGGCCGACGACGGTCTCGCCCCCCTCGTGCAGGGCGCGATGGATGGTGACGTACTCGCGCAATGTGTTGCCCGAGCCGATGCGGACGCCGCCGGTGTAGTCGCGGGCTTGGATGTGCTGAGCCAGGCCGCCGATGACCGAGTGCTCGCCGATCCGATTGTCGTCGCCGAGGACGGCGCCGCGGCGGATCACGACATGACTCGCCACCGCACAGCGATCGCCGAGAACGACGTTCTCCTCGATCACGGCGAAAGGCCCGACTTCGCAGTCGCGGCCCAGACGAGCGGTTGGATGTACGACGGCCAGAGGGTGGATACCCACGTGCACTTCCTTGTGCGAGGGGGTCGGCCCCGGCAACGTTGCAGCGAGGCGGCGACACGTCGTCCGATCCGCCCCGGAGACCGCTGCCAGGAGTAGTCTATCGGTCGGCGGAACAGTACCGATAAATCGGGTTTTGATGCAAGATGTATTTTTTCCAAAACCACCGCGACGCCCGGGTTTCGACGAATGCCGCGAGTTCGCTAGTTCGCCGAGTTCGACGTCGTGCCGGCACTGTCGGCAACGGCACGCTCGGGTTAGACTACGAACTCGCTGCTATTTCGCAGACGAGAACATTTTCGCCCCTTTCGACGACTCAGAATCATGCCCAATACGACCGAACTATACGACGAAGCGGTGAAGCTCAAGGATGCCGGCAACTTTGAAGGGGCCGTCGCCAAGCTTCGCGAGATCTTGGTGACCGAACCGAACTACGCCCTGGCCCACGGTGCGCTCTCGATCTATTTGGGACGCTTGCAACGGCACGACGAGGCGATCGCCCACGCCAAGAAAGTCTGCGAGTTGGAACCGAACGACCCGCGGAGCTTTACGGCCCTGAGCGTCGTCAGCGTCCGCGCCGGCAAGATCCAAGAAGCCGAAGACGCCAAGGCGAAGGCTCAGATGATGGCCGGACATCACTAAGCCGCCGACCATTACGGCGCGACGCCTGCCGTTTCCAAATACGCCAGCAGGTCGCGAATCTCGTCGGCCGAAAGCGTGTTCAGCAACCCCTCGGGCATCAGCGACGTGTTCGTTAGCGTGTGCGATTCGATCGCGCTCTTTTCGACGTCGGTCACTTGTCGCGGATCAAGCGGGTTGACGGCGATGCGAAGTTTCGTCGAGCGATAGTCCCCTTCGCTCAGGATGCGCCCGACGACGAGGCGGCCGTCGCTCGTTTCGATTTGCACCGTTCGATACTGCTCGGCGATCACCTTCGACGGCAGGATGATCGACTCCAACATATCGCGACGACTAAAGCGGCGAGCCAAGCCGGTCAGATCGGGCCCGACGGCGTGCCCCGACGTCCCGAAGCGATGGCACCGAATGCACAGCGCCGCGGCGAACAACTCCTTGCCCCGTTCGACGCTCGCCTTCTGTTTTGTCTTCATGAGCAACGACGCCACATCCTTGGCCTTCCACGCTTGCACGACGGGACGCGTCGTCACAAGGGGCGAATCGTCCGCCGGCATCGACTGCGGCGCGACGATCGCCGCATACTTCGCGCGTTCCGCCTCCGGCACCGAGGCGAGCGCATCGTCGGTGATCCGCTGAATAAACCGCGGCATCCCCTCGCCTCCTTGCCAGTGCCGAGCGGTTGCGAGTTTCTGAAAGTAAATCATGCGACGCTCGTCGGTCCAGCCCGTCGGCTGATCGCGTAGCAGAAAGAGATCGAGCATCTGCTCCCGCTGCTCGTCGGTTCGCTGCAAGTGCGAGATCAGATCGGCGACGACGAAGTCGGTCTTCGCGGAAGCCGCCAATCGCGAGAGCAACTCGTCGGGCCGTGCCGTTTCTGTCGAGTTTCCGAGTATGTCGAGTATGCTGGTAAGAGACGATCTCCAAGCGTCGCGCGTCGCCGAGTCCGACTGCATCTGCTCGCCGACCGCCAAGACGTTCGAGAAAAATGCACGACCTTGCTCGGCGGTCTCAATTTGCGCAGCATTTCCGATCAAGCGGGCGGGGAGTAGTGTGAGCTTGGACGCAATAATGGCGTCGTGCGTCCGAACCAGCGCGGTGGTCCAGGTCAACGACTCCCAACCGGCAAACGATTTGAGAGCCCGTTGTCGCCAGCGATCGAGTGGCTGGTGTTCGACGGCCGTCCGGGCGGCATAGCGAATGCGAGGATCATCGCTCCCCAGCGACGGTCGCAACGCGTCGAAATCAACTTTCGCTTCGCCCGTATGCAACGACTCGATTTTGCGGCGAGTCTCGCGTTGTTCCGCTGCAAACTTGCGGCGGGCAATCTGTTGCGGCGTCGGTTCCGGCTCGGCTTGCGGCTTGCCGGTATAACGAATGCGATACAGGCCCGACTGCGTTTTGCGGCCGCCGGTGACGACGTACATCGCGCCGTCGCGGCCGAAGGTGAGGCTCGTCGCGTTGAACGGTCGCCCTTTCACGAACGTCGTCGCCTTGCCGACGTAGCTCGCCCCGCGCGGCTCGAGATCCACGGCGATGATCCGACCGTAGGCCCAATCGAGCAGGAAGAGCGCCTGCCGATAGCGCGTGGGAAAGTTGCTCGCCGTGCCGAACATCACGTTCGTCGGCGAGCCTTTGCCGATATCGAGCACCGGCGGCGCGTTGTCGGCATGATCGGGAAAATACGGCGGCCAATCGCCGGTGACGCCGCGCCAACCGAAGTCGCTGCCGCTTGCGAGATGCAACACCCGCGTCGGTCGATACCAGGGGGAGCCCATATCGAATTCGGCATCGGCATCGTAAGTAAACGGCTCGCCGTCCGCGTTGAAGGCGATGCCGTACGGATTGCGCAGTCCCGTGCAAATGATCTCGCGATTTTTGCCGTCGGCGTCGAAGGCCAGCACGTAGCCCTCTTTCGTCTTCTCGCCGCGACGATGTTCCGTGAAGGGACTCGTCCGATCTTTCACGTCGGTCGGCAGGTCGACGGAGTCGCCGCAGATCAAGTGGACGCGATCGTCGGGCCCCAGCGCCAAGCCGTTGCGGCCATGGCCTGACTTGCCCGATAGCTTGAACAGTTCGTCGACCTGTTCGTAGCGACCGTCGCCGTCGGAATCGCGCAGTCGGTACATGGCCTGCGACGTGTTCGCGATCGTGTAGAGCGAATTGTGCGCGAACAGCAGGCCGCGGCACTCTTGCAAGGTGTCGTTGATCGTCTCGACTTGCACGACGTTCGCTTTCGACTCGGCCGTCGGTAGCGCTAGGCGCAACAATCCTTTGTCTTCGCGACCGATGACGAATCGACCTTGCGGATCGCAGGCGATGCTGACCCACGACCCTTCGTCGGCCGCGGCCGAGTGAACCAGTTCGATCTCGAACCCTTCGGCGACCGAGAACTTGGCAGGGTCCGCACCTTGCTTTGCGCCGGTCGCTTGCCGCCATTGTTCATAGTCGTCGAACGGCGAGATCGCGGTGTCGGGCGAGAGATCGGTCCAACGATCGGCCGCTACGGGGCCGACTTTGAGCGTTTCGTTCTGCAGTCCGAAACTAGCATGCCAAGAATCATCGCTGACGATCGTTTGCCGCGAGCCGTCCTTCAATACGATGTCGAGCAGCAGTGCGACGGCCGACGGGCCGGGCGAACCTTTCGCTCCGAGGTCGAGCCGATTTTCGCCGACTCGCAGTTGTGCGGCGACGTCGAACGCCTGCGGATACGAGTAGTTATCGACGGCGCCGACGGGTTGCTGATTGAGTCGAACCTGCAGTGTGGCGAAATCGGCGGCGACGCGTAGCTCGGCGCGGTCGATCGGCCCGGCGATATCAAACGTCTTCTGAAACGCCGGGGCGAGACCGTCTTTGCGTTCGATCTTCGACCAGATCCACTGAGCCGTGCCGAACGATCGATCGGCGCTTACCGCATCGTCGAGCGCACTGCCGAGTAGAATTCCCAAGCAGACGAAACAACGGAGCCGGCTCGACGTCATGCGACGGTCCTCGGGCAAGGCGATTCGAAGCGAGAAGGATGCGGCGGGAGCTTACGATCCGGCGACCGCGCCGTAGAACGGCTCGGCGTTCAGGGCGGTGCGAGTTCGGACCAGCGTTACGATGGCATCGACTTCGGCGTCGGTCAACGGTTGCACGAAGCTTTCGGCCGGCTTCCGCGCAACGGTGTAGATCTGCACGAGCTTTAATTGTCCGCCGGCCGCGATGATTTCATTTAATCGCTCGCAGAAGGCTTCGAGTTCGGCAACGGTCGGCGGCTCGCCGTGGACCCGCATGAAGAGCGATTGGATCACCAGCGGGCGCAGCTTCGCGGCGGCCGTGATGTTGTCGAGTACCTGCCGGAACGGAATCTTGGTCCGTTCGATGAGGTGATAGTACGCCTCCGTCCCGGCGTCGAGCTTGGCCCAGACTTCGCCGTTGTTCGCGTCGAGCAACTCCAGGCCATGCACGACCACCGGACGATGGAACATGCTGGCATTGGTGATGAGCACCATCTTCACGCCGTCGAGGCCGTGGCGCCGCTTGATCTCAGCGCAGCTTGCGATGATCTCGTCGAAGTTTTTATACGTCGTCGGTTCGCCGTCGCCCGAGAAGGCGATGTCGTTCAAGCGGCGCAAATGCTGCGGCGTGCCGGCGAAGCGCGGGTGCTGAAACAATTCGCCCGATGTGACCAGCGTGAGCGCGTGATCGAGTTCGTCGAGCAATTGCGCGAGGTCGACGAACTTCGTCTCGGCGGCCGAGACGCGATCGACCTGGCAATAGATGCAATCGAAGTTGCAGACTTTGTCGGGATTGAGATTCACCCCGAGCGAGACGCCGCCGCTACGGCGACTGACGACGGGATAGACGAAGCGGTTCGTTTCAAACGTCCGCGGATGCGAAGTGAACAGCGGCGCAGTCAATGATGAATGCGAAATGATAAGTGCTGAATGATCGGACGGAGATGAACGATCGGCTGCGTTCGATTGCCGTTCATCATTTATCATTTAGCACTCATCATTTCTATAACTTCTTGAGTCGCGTGAACTCGTCAATCGTGACCGTCGTGAGCGAGCCGTCGGGCAGACGCAGGACGATCAGGTCGCTGAACGATTTATCGTCGAGGTTCCGCTTGAAGTGCAGGCCGTGGCGACGACGCTCGAAGCGTTCGACCGTGCCGATCGTCGTCTTATGCCAGATCTTGAGGCCGACCTTGATCTCGTGATCGATCTCGACGCGATCTCCCTCTTTCAACGAGTTGATCTCGTCGCGGGTCGTCAGGTCGGTGCGGGTGACGGGTTCGACGGGCAAGTTCATGTCGTGAGCCTTCGGATCCGTGAAGTCGGTATCAAGTTCAACGGCCGTCGTCATTCTATGCAGAATGACGACGGCCGCGAAGACCTGCTTTTCTGCGTTCATCCGAACTACGCACGACAGACCGCTTACTGACGTGCGCGGCTCAGAAAGAGGGGTTTAGACTTCTTTCGCCTTGATCCAGCTCATCAGGCGGCGGAGTTGCTTGCCGACCACTTCGATGGGGTGGTTCCGTTCCAGGCGGCGGGTTGCCTTGAACGCCGGCGCGTTCGCCTTGTTCTCCAACAGCCAATCGCGGGCAAACTGTCCGGTTTGGATCTCGGTCAGAATCTTCTTCATCTCGGCCTTCGTCTCGGCGGTGACGATCCGCGGGCCGCGGGTGTAGTCGCCGTACTCGGCCGTGTTGCTGACGCTGTACCGCATGTAGTTTAAGCCGCCCTGATAGAACAGGTCGACGATCAGCTTCAGCTCGTGCATACATTCGAAGTACGCCATCTCCGGTTGATAACCGGCTTCGACGAGCGTCTCGTAGCCGGCCTTCACCAGCGCGCTGACGCCGCCGCACAGCACGACTTGTTCGCCGAACAGATCCGTTTCGGTTTCTTCGGCGAAAGTCGTTTCGATGACGCCCGCACGGGTGCCGCCGATTCCCTTGGCGTAAGCCAGACCGATGCGGCGAGTCTCTTCGCTCGCGCCGGTGCTCAGGGCGATGAGGCACGGTACACCGCCGCCTTTTTCGAACTCGCTCCGTACCAAGTGGCCAGGACCTTTAGGAGCGACGAGCAAGGCGTCGTGGCCGGCCGGCGGCTCGACTTGGCCGAAGTGAATGTTGAAGCCGTGCGAGCACATCAGGATCGCACCCTTCTTCAGGTTCGGCCGGATGTCGTTGCGATAGACGTCCCCTTGCAGTTCATCCGGCAGCAGGATGTTGATGACGTCGGCGGCCTTGGTCGCGTCGGCGGCGCTCATCGGCTTGAAGCCGTGGCTGACGGCGAGGTCGTAGTTCGGTCCGCCCGGTCGTTGGCCGATGATGACGTTCAAACCGCTATCGCGAAGGTTCTGCGCCTGGGCATGCCCTTGCGAACCGTAGCCGATGATGGCGATGGTCTTTCCCTTGAGGGCGGCGAGGTCGGCGTCTTTGTCGTAAAAAATCGTGGCGGCCATGAGTGGGGTTCGATGTTCGGGGTTCAGGGTTAAGTGGTTAGCCCCCGTCGATAGCCGACGCAGTCGGCGTACGCCGGGGGGAACGATGTTCAGTTACTTCGCGGCCTCGACCGGTTTCGCACAGCGGACCATTGCGATCCGACCGCTGCGAACCAGTTCTTTGATGCCGTAGGGACGCATGAGTTCGATGAAGGCGTCGATCTTCCGCTCTTGGCCGGAAATTTCGATGATCACTTCGTTCGCACCGACGTCGAGCACACGACCGCGGAAGATGTCGGTCAGTTCTTTCACTGCGCTCCGCTGCGTGCCCGGCTCAGCCGAGACCTTGATGAGCATCAGATCGCGTTCGACGTAATCCTTCGTGCTGATGTCGTCGACGCGGACGATCGTGACGATCTTGGCCAGTTGCTTGCGGACCTGTTCGAGCACGGCGTCGTCGCCGACGATGACGAACGTCATCCGCGAAAACTCCGGATCTTCGGTCGCCCCGACGGCCAGACTGTCGATGTTATAGCCGCGCGAAGCGAGCATGCCCGAGATGTGCGCGAGCACCCCCGGCTGGTTCTGCACGACGGCCGACAACACGTGACGCATGCGTAACTCCCAGTAGGAAAGAATCCACCATCGTAACTTCGCCCAAGAGGAGCGACAAGGGGCCGAGGTTCGCGCGAAAGGACGTAAATCGCGAGGGTTTTACGCTTTATGACGATCGTGCCGCCGGACGACCGCGCGCGGCGTAACTTGCGGCCTGCGCCGCGAAGTCGAGGCCGATCTCGGCGGTCAGGGCGTCGCGCAGTTGTTGGGCGATCGGGCCGATTCGGCCGTCGCCGATCGGGCGGCCGTCGAAGGTTCGCGCGTGCAGGATGCCGATGCTCGTCGAGGTGACGAACGCCTCGTCGGCCGTCGCGGCTTCGGCTTGGGTAATGTCGCATTCGCGCGCGACGACGCCGAGCTTGCGTGCTGCATCAAGCACGACGCTCCGCGTGATGCCGGGCAGAATGTTCCGCACGGTCGGCGTCAGCAATTCGCCGTTACGGACAAAGAAGACGTTGCCGCTCGTCCCCTCGGTCACGAAGCCTGCCGGGTCGAGCAGCACGGCCGTCGCGCCGCGGCAGATCGCGTCGGCCTGCAAGTTCGCCAGCTGATAGTGAACCCGGCTGCGGCACTTGATTCCCGCATCGAGCAAGTCGTGCGGCAGCGATCGTTGCGCGGGCACCACCAAGTCGACGCCGGTCGTGTACGCCGGCGCGAGCGCCGCCATCTTGTCGGTGATCGGAAAGCACGCGACGACGACGGTCGGCCGAAGTTCGTCGGGCGAGAAGACCGAACGATACGCCGACGCCGGGCCGCGCGAAACATCGTGAATGATATTCCAATCGACGTCGTCCGCTTCCGTCGGCAAGTTGCGGGCCAACACGTCGAGCGTGATCTGCTCAAGCTCATCGTTGCTCAACTGCGGGTCGATCTGGAGCGCCGTGAGACTGCGACGCAGCCGGACCAGATGATCGCGCAAACGAAACGGCGCGTGCCGCACGGTCCGCGTCACTTCGAACGCCATGTCCCCCACTTGCAGCGCCGAGTCGAAGATCGAAATCTTCGCCTCGCGCTCGGGAATGATCCGGCCGTTGAAGTAGACGACGCGTTGCGACATCGGGTTACTCCGCTCCTGCGACGGCGACGGCGGCCGCTTGGCCCATCGGCGTGTGGCTCAGCACCAACGCAATCGGTCGCGCGAGCGGTTCGCCGGCCGCGCCGACGACGTGAATCGGACAGCGCGGGTCGGGCGTCTCGTAGTTCAACGTCGGCGGAACGACGCGACGACGCAGTCCCGCGACGGCGACGGCGAGCGCCACCGCCCCGGCCGCGGAACCGAGATTGCCGTAGAAACTCGACGGGGCCGTGACCGGCACGTCGCCGAGCACCGTGCGAATCGCGGCCGATTCCGCCTCGTCGTCTCGGCGAGTGCTGCGCCCCGCGGCGACGACGAACCCGACGTCCGCCGCGGTGATTCCGGCATCGTCCAGAGCGCGACGCACCGCGGCGGCGATCGTTTCCGTCGCCGCACCGCCGTCGACGGCGCGACC
>CAMCTH010000048.1 GCA_945877965.1 Planctomicrobium piriforme
CCCGGCGGAACTGCACGTCTACGGCAATGGCGGCCACGGCTACGGGCTGCGCCCTCGTACAGATTCGCAGATCTCAAGTTGGCTCGGCACGCGCGGCCTCCGCGATTGAGTTGTCGCTACTTCGACGAGTTCAAATCGGCCAGCATCTCCAACAGGTTGTCGGTCAGAATCACCGACGCGTCTTCCTGAACGACGTTCGTGCCGAGCCACGTTTCGTAGCCGCCGAGCCGATGTTGTGGAGGCGTCGGCAGGTAGCCGTGCCGACCGTTTGCTAGGCCGATGACCATCGTCTGCTTGAAAGGGCTGCGGTCCTTCAGGTCGAGTCCGATTTCGGCGAACGTTTCGAACGGGATGCCGCAGACGGCCAGGTCGCCGATGCGAACGGCTTGTAACTTGACGGTCAGGGTCGACTCTTCGCGCTCGGCGGCCCGCACGACGTTGCGGGCATAGTTCTGCGCCAGGCGCGGCAGGGCCGCCACGGTGTCGGGGTCTTTTATGGCCAATACTTGTTTCGCTTCCGACACCTGCTCGACCGCCGGGTGCGCTAGTCCAACGATCTTCGTGCCGTCGGTTTTGGGTCGTAACCCGGCTCAAATACGGAGTTTAAGCTAACTTTTTAGGAAGACGAAGCACAGCGATTCCTGGAAACGGTGCTGGACCAGCGAATCTTTTGTGGACGTTTGTAAACGGTCGTAACCGCTACAATCCGACAAATGCGCATGGTGAAGTTGCGTAGTGGAGTCCGTACTATCGAAGAACGGGCTCCACTTACGGCCCAAAACCGATGGCACGAAGATCGGTGAACCAGCACAACAGGAGTGCCTCTCCGGCCGAAGCGAGCCGTTGCGGACGCGGTTGAAACCTGTTGCTCACCGTACGGATGCCGTCCAACTGTATTCGGTGCCAATTTTGATTCTCATATTAAGAATGGTCTGCCGATAAGTTTAATGATCTATAAAACGCCGTCGTATCTTTTTTTGACGATGGTTGGCGGCCCGCTCCTTTCAGAATAGCGGCCGCCGCATTTGCCTAGCGGGAAAATGCTGTGAGCTCATGCTTGCAGCGTTGGCTTCGCCGGGAGACGCGGGCCGGTTTGCGAAGTCGCTTATTAGCGCTTTCGCGTCAGTCCTGCTAATCGAGCTTCGGCCTCGTGCCGTAATCGCTCGACGTCCAGTGCGGCAATGCGCGTTATGCGTTTCATTCGCCGTTTTTGTGCTGTTGTTCAGTGCTGCGCGCTAAGTCGTCGACCGCGAGTCAAATTTCATAACACCCCTGACAGTAGGCCTTTTATGGTTTCCATCGAACAACTGAGAGCCCGCTTCGGCCCCGACAATCCCGCCGCTCCTTTAAATAGGCGAGACCGGCTAGCCAGAGCCTTGGCCCGTCTTGGCCTTCCTTGTTCGAGGCACGACGATAAGGACACACACGAGCTTCGACAATTCTACGGCCGTCCCAGAACGCGCGGTTCAGCTGGACGTGGTGCAGTTTCGAAGGACTACCGAGCGTTAGCGACGGCGATCAAGATTGAGCGCGGCGAATTGGAATGCTTGAAGCCGATCCTGAAGGCGCTTTTCCTGACGGAGCTGGACGATGCTGCCATTGCAACGGAACTCCAGCTCTCCGAAGAGACCGTCCGCTGGTATCGCGTCGCCTTCTTTGAATTGGATCGTTGCCGCAACACGCCCCTGCTCATCCTTCATCGGGTGATCGGCATCGTCGACGAGGCCGGGAAGATGACGCTGAACATCCATAAGTTGTGGATGTTGGTGGCCTACTTTTGGAAATCTGCGGCGCTCAAGAAGCTGCTTTTGATGTCGCCGCCGAATTTGGATTCTAACACGGAATGGCCCGAGTGGTTGTCGTCTCTGAACTTGGCCATGATCAAGTTCAAGCAAACGATCGCCGTAAACGGATTGAAGGCGGATGATCCCAAGCAGAACGCGATGCTATGGAAGCTCATTGGGCAGGAAGTCGGCGCAAGCGGCGGGGAGGAGAAAGATGAGTTTAGTGCCTCGCTTCGGCAGGTCAAATCGCTTCTCGATGACATCCCCTGGACGGTCGGTAGTGATGCAGAGAAGACCATGGGCGGAACCCAGTTGTACAAGTTCGATAAGGGAGCCGCCGAACTTCGTGACAACGAAGTATCGCGAGTTGCCGGTGGGGAAGCCATCGAAGGAGCGGATGAAATCCAGAGTCTGAGGATGCCGCCGCCGACTCGGCAGAAACCGAATCTCGGTGAACTTCATCAACGTCCGCGCACCAATCCTCCTGTAGTCGACACCGCCGTAAGGGCATCTGCGCCCACCAAGCAAGTCATGCCGCCCGGCACCGTAAAACCACCGCCCTCAAACCGTCAGAAGTAACCGATATGAAATTCTGCCAACAATTTGAGCGATTCTTGAAGTGTTGCCGACGCAATGCGCTGCCCGTGCCGTGGTCGCGATTTTCGGATGACCATGACGTTTGGTGTCCACCGCTGAATGAAAATCGTGCGCTCGAAGTAATGGAGGAACTATTTGGGCGCCAGAGGCTTCTTCAATCCGGGCTTGCAGTGGCCGCCGGCCAAAAACGGGAGCTAAATCCCATCCTATTCGATGTGATGCCGAACCCAATCCTGCCGCTTCGGATGCTGCCGAACTACCCGCCGTTTAACCTGCTCACCAATTCGGGCAGCGTGACGGGCCAACTGCCGGTGCTGGCGGCAGCTTCCGATTATCGCGTGCAAAATGCCGTGCTCAATACGAACATGTTATTTCTCACCGCGAATCTGGAGGACACGAGTCGTCTGCGTGCGATCGGCATGCCGGTGGCCCCGGCCTTCGGCCTCGAGCACCTGACGTCGGAAACGCTTCATGACTTCCGAACCGCATTAGGCCTAATACCGGCAAGCCCGCAGTTTTCCTTGGTGCAGTGGCTGGTGTTAGTCGGTTGGACGCCATCACGCGGATCTCTTCAATGCCCGCGGATCATTCAAGAAGTCGCTCAGAGTCTTGAGGAGGTAGCGGGCTGCCTAGGACTACCGCAACAAAACGTGCTCCTGTGGCAGCCCACAGTCGGCGATCTTTCCAAGCTCCGTCACTGTCTGAACCTCGGCAGGAAGCAGGACGTAGTCGACGCAATAAACTCCAGCATACTGTCGTCCTGTAAGCCCCTTAGTGGTCCGACGGTAGGCGAACATCTGGAGCATGAACTACTCACGGCGGAGAGGAAAGTGAGGGCCGTTCTGCGGGACCCCGAAGCCGGGCCCCGTCGTCGTAAGCGGCCGCTCCAACGGCAACAACGAATCTTTGAAAAGGCGTTGGTCAGGCCCATCCTAAAATTGGCTGACCAAACCGAAGATCCAAACGAGCGAACGCGTCTCTATGCATTGGCTCAGGCCGCGCGAACGTTATCTCTGACGAGCACTTTGCATCAGGCCAAGCTGGAGAACGAAATCATTAACCAGGGCCTCGGCGGCGACGGAACTAGTCACGATATAAGCGGCCTGATGAAGTCCCTCGAAACGGTGATCAAGCTCTGCAAGGAGACCGATTAATGGATGAACGATTTGCTGTCGCTCCTGCTTTTTCCGCACTCAATGCCTTAGGTCTGCATCGTGAACATCTTGAGGCGCTGGCTCGTCAGGGAACCCTACAAGCGGAAGGACCGGTGAAGCGATGTTTCAAGCTGAGGTTTCGACATCAGGGACGAAGAATTGTTCGTTACGTCGGAACCGATGTCGACTTTGTGGCACGCGTTCGAGACGAGCTTGAGCGTCTACAACGTGATGTTCGTGAAGACCGAAGCGTTCGGCGGATCGTGCAGACGGCCAAGGCGTGTCTTCGTCAAACGAAGTCCTGCTTGGCGCCGACCCTAGGCGAACTGGGATACCATTTTTGGGGCCATGAAATCCGAAGGAGAAGAATCGACAAGCAAGCAGAATGTGAACGTTCGAGTACGAATCGAGTTTTAAGCAAAGGACAAAAGGTCATGGATGATCGCAATAAGACGCAGATAGATTCCCTTGGAGGTGGCCACTCTCTGAATGGGCCCTGCAAGCCATCGGCCGTGAAAGTTCGTCATCAAGAACGAGTCGACGAATTGATGTCATTGGCGCTCAAATGCTCGGACTCCCGCCAAGCCCTTGTTCGGTACGGGATGGCGAAGTCGTTCGGCTTCGGGGCGTCAATGGCCGAGAGGGCGGAACGCCTGCTCCAAGCCAGTTCGCTGAGCGCGCGAGAATTCCGGAAGCAAGTCCTTCCGGTAATCTCCGCTACCACGAATCTGTTTAAGCAAGGGGCTCGGCTTGCTCAGATTGATCTTGAGTACGATCAAATGCGCGAACGTGAGAGCGACGGTCCGCCGCTTCTGCCTTCAGACGAAGCGGAGAGTTGAGCAACTGGCACCTAGTTGGTCCCCATCGGAGGGGCGTCAACTGGCTCGGTGGCAAGCGATGGCCGAAATCATCTGGGCATCGCTTGCGCCGAGTGCCATTTTTTTATGTCCCGAACCGGCCCGCGGGCCACGATTTGTGTCCCGGGATGGCCATCATTTATGTCTCACGCTATCGTAAGTCCTTTGGCGGTCACGAACCCGTGGCCATCATTTATGTCCGCCACCATTGAACCCCGGAAACCGCGCGGTCCTTATGGGGTACCTTCGTAGTGCGCGGATTGCCCCCCTGCAGCCGCGCACGCTGCGCGAAGTCGATCGCTCGATAGTTAAGGAGTTAGGCATCGTCTGTCTCTCGTTTTTGAGCGAGTTTAAAACCTGTAGGGAACGCCCTCCGTGGCGTCCCGCAGGAGCGCGTTTCGGTAGGCACGGAACGCCACGGAGGGCGTTCCCTACAGATTCGTGGCCGTTACGAGATTATCTTGCCGCTGTGAGCGTCTCGCGAGCGGCGTTCTTGGCCGCGCAAAGCGAAGCGGTCCCGAGATGGCGTTACGAGCACGTCGCCGAATTCGCTAGCGCAACACGGCTTTCCACGACGAGGCGTCGTAGGCCGAGCGGAGGGCCGACAGGACCGCGGCGATCACGTTGTCGCGGGTCACCGGCTTGCGGAGCACGTCGTAGGCTTGCGCTTGGCGAGCCTCTTCGATCATCCGCTCGTCGGCCTCGGCCGACAGCAGGATGCACGGAAACACGAAGTGGAACTGCTTCAGCTGGCGAATCGTCTCGATCCCGCTCAGCCGCGGCATGTGCATGTCGAACAGGGCCAGATGAACCGTCTCGCGACGGACGATCTCGAGGGCCTCGCTGCCGTCGCCCGCCGTCAGGGTGCGGAATCCGCGCGGTTCGAACACGCCGCACAACGTCTCGCGAAAATCGCGATCGTCGTCGGTAATCAGAATCGACGGGACATCGGCGACCACGGCCGGACCTCCCCGAACGAAACGAGACGCGGTACGAAACACGCTGAACGGAACAGCGCCGGAAACGGCGGAACCAGTTGCAAAGAACTCCAGGCTGCAACGGTCGTGCCGGCGGCATCGCGAGTCCGGCGACTCGCACACTGCAAAGATGCCTAACCCCAAACTCAGCGGCAACTTATAACATTCTAGCTCACGCCGAGACAAGGCGAGTCGGTTCCCCCGCCCTGCTCCGTCGGTCGCAAATCGCCGGGGAAAAGCTGTCAATCGGGCAGGCGACTGCCGTTCCGCGGCGGCGAGGAACCCAGCGCAATCCGTCGCTTTCGCACAAATTCGTTGCTGCCTAACTTCTGCGGAAAGCGTGCGTGCTTAGCCGCTTGCCGCCGAGTGCCACAGGTTTATACTACGCACAGAACCTGCGTCGCCCCGGGAGTTGCCCCCCGCCTTCCGACGGAACGACGCAGTTCGCGGCCCAAGCCGCCTCCTCGTTTGCACCCCCTAGGTGGGTTAAGGATCGTCTTCGGTGGAAGCCCAATCCGGTTCGTTCTTCGCCCGTAATGAGTTTTTGATTCGCCGGCTTCACTCTCTTACCGGGCTCGTGCCGGTCGGCGCCTTCATGTGCGTCCACCTGATCACGAACAGCAGCACGCTGGGCGGGGCCGAGATGTTCCAAAAGAACGTCGACCTCATCCACTCGCTCGGCCCGGCGCTCCCGGCGGTAGAGTGGGCCTTCATCTTCTTGCCGCTCATCTTCCACGCCGTCGTCGGCGTCTGGATCATTCGCAGCGGCGAGTCGAACTACTTCACCTACAACTATGTGAGTAACTTCCGCTGGTGGATGCAGCGCGTGACGGCTTGGATCGCGCTCTTCTTCATCCTCTACCACGTGTTTCACATGCACGGCTGGTTCCACACCGAGTGGTGGTTGAAGAACGTGGCGAACGAAAACACAGGGGGCCACCTCTTCAAACCGGAGCACGCGACCTCGAGCGCCGCGATCGCACTCGCCTCGCCCTTCAAAAAGTTACTGTACGTCGTCGGCGTCACGGCCTGCGTCTTCCACTTGGCCAACGGCCTCTGGACGCTCGGCATCACCTGGGGCATTTGGACTTCGCCGGCCGCGCAACGTCGGGCGAACTACCTGTGCGCCGCGTTCGGCGTCGGCTTGCTGGCCGTCGGTTTGGGGTCGATCGTCGGCGTGAGCAAGACGAACGTCGCCGAGGCCGAGGCCTTTGAAAACGCTCAACTGGAAACGAAAGCAGCGGCCGCCAAGCGGGCCGCCGAACTGCTGAAAAAAGAATCTGCGAAAGCCGTGACCCCGACGGCGACCGCAACGAAGAAATAACGACCCGTCCTCGAATCATTTAGCCGCGTCGCTTGTCGACGCGAGTTACCCCCTCACCCCGGCCCTCTCCCACTCTATTACTGAAGTACGCGGGAGAGGGAGTCAGACGTACGAAGAAAGTTCTCGCACATGGCAAAGCAACGCGTGTTAATCGTCGGCGGCGGGTTGGCCGGTTTGGCTGCGGCTATGCAGTTAGCCGAGTCGGGCACCGACGTCGATCTGATGAGTCTGACCCCCGTGAAGCGCTCGCACAGCGTCTGCGCACAAGGGGGCATCAACAGCGTTAACGAGCTCACCCGCCAACAAGGCGACAACGAGCACTTGCACTTCGACGACACGGTCTACGGCGGCGACTTCCTGCAGCATCAACCGCCGGTCAAAGAAATGACCGAGTGGGGACCGAAGATCATCAACCTGATGGACCGCCTCGGCGTGCCGTTCAATCGCACGCCCGAAGGGTTCCGCGATCAACGTCGCTTCGGCGGCACGCTCTTCAAGCGGACCGCATTCGCCGGCGCTACGACGGGCCAGCAACTCTTGTACGCCCTCGACGAACAAGTTCGCCGCTGGGAAACGGCCGGCAAGGTGAAGAAGTACGAGTTCTGGGACTTCCTCGGCCCGATGCTCGACGAGAACGGCATCTGCCGCGGCGCGGTCGCGCAGGACCTCGTGACGATGGAGATCCGCACGTTCCCGGCCGATGCGGTCATCGTCGGCACCGGCGGTTGCGGACTCATCTTTGGTCGTTCGACCATGTCGATGGCCTGCACCGGCAGTGCGGCGGCCCGCTGCTTCCGCGTCGGTGCGAAGTACGGCAACGGCGAGTTCATCCAAGTCCATCCGACCGCCATCCCCGGAGCCGACAAGCTCCGCCTGATGAGCGAAAGCGCCCGCGGCGAAGGGGGTCGCGTGTGGGTGCCGCGCACGCCGCAAGACCCGCGCGATCCCAAAAGCATTCCCGAAGCCGAACGCTACTACTTCCTGGAAGAGCGTTATCCGAAGTACGGCAACCTCGTGCCGCGCGACATTGCGACCCGCGAAATTTTCAGCATCTGCACAGAAGACGGCCTGAGCGTCGAGAAGGACCGGCTCTGCGTTTATCTCGATCTCACGCACCTGCCGAAGTCGGCGCACGACAAGCTCGGCGGCATCTTGGACATCTACGAGAAGTTCCAAGGGGTCGACCCGCGCGAAGTGCCGATGAAGATTTTCCCCGCCGTCCACTACTCGATGGGCGGGCTGTGGGTCGACTACGAACGGACCCCGTCGGGCGGTCTCAAGCCCGGCTCGCCGAAGAACCAAGTCACCAACATCCCGGGCCTCTACGCCATCGGCGAGTGCGACTATCAGTACCACGGCGCGAACCGCCTCGGTGCGAACTCGCTGCTGAGTTGCATCTTCAGCGGACTCATCGTCGCGCCGGGCGTGCAGAATTGGATGAAGGCGATCCCCGGCGGACCGGCGGCCGACAAGCCGTCGTCGTTCTACGAAGCGGAACGCAAGAAACACCAAGCCGCGCACGACAAGCTGTTGCACCGCACCGGCGGCGGCGAGAACCCGTACTTGATTCACCAAGAGCTCGGCAACGTGATGACGAAGGCCGCGACGGTCGTGCGCTACAACAACGTCCTCCGCGACGCTTACGCGACGGTCTGCGAACTCCAGCAGCGCGCCGAGAAGTGCTCGTTGTCCGACACCGGCAACTGGACGAATCAGAACGTCGTCTTCACGAAGGCGCTGGTCGACATGTTCCCGCTGGCCCGCACGATCTTGAAGGGAGCCCTGCAGCGCGACGAATGCCGCGGCGCGCACTTCAAGCCCGAGTTCTCGCCGGCCGGCATCGACGCCTCCGCCTCGCCGACCGACCGTCGTCGCCTAGCCGAAGAGTGGTGCGATCGCTTCGAGTTGAACACCGCCAAGTGGTGCAAGAGCACGGTCGCGACGCTCGGCGCCGACGGCGAACCGCAGATCGCCTATGAAGACGTCGACACGAGCCTGATCACGCCGCGGCCGCGACTCTATGGTTTGGTCGGGGCCGAAGCGATCGAACAAGTTTGGAACGAACGCCAAGCCGCCAAGAAGAACGGTGCGGCGACGAACGGCAGCGCCGTCGCCGCGACCGCCAGTTAAGCACCCCAGCATTTAGCCGCGGGGCTCGACCCCGCGTGCAACCCGAGACGAAACAGAATCGCGGGGACGAGCCCCGCGGCTAAATAATCGAAAGCTGAACTACGATGATTCAAGCCGCTTCGCACGACGCTCCTTCGAGCCACGATCACGCCCCGCCGCCGGCGACGTTCACCGTTCGCGTGCTCCGCCAAGATGCGCCCGATCAACCCAGCTACTGGGAAAAGCACACGATCGTGCGCGAGAACGACATGAACGTCATCAGCGTGCTGCAACGCATGGCGGCCCAGGCTGAAACGGCCGACGGCAACCCCGTGACGCCCGTCGCCTGGGATTGCAACTGCCTCGAAGAAGTTTGCGGCGCTTGCACGATGCTCATCAACGGCCGCACGCGGCAAGCCTGTTCGGCCCTGGTCGACAAGCTGCTGGTCGACAATCCCGAGGGGATCGAGCTTCGCCCGATGAGCAAGTTCCCGGTGCTCCGCGATCTCATGGTCTCGCGGGCGCGCCTGTTCCGCGCTTTGCAAAAGGCGAAGGCCTGGATTCCGGTCGACGGTTACTACGATCTCGGCTCGGGCCCCAAGCAATCGCCGGCCGATCAAGAGGTCGCCTATCCGCTCAGCGAGTGCATGAGCTGCGGCTGCTGCCTCGAGGCCTGCCCGCAGTACACGAAGATCGAACTCACGAAGCGCGACGGCGAGACCGACGCCGAGTTCAAGGCCCGCGAAACCTCGGCCTACGACGGCGCGTTCATCGGGGCCCACGCCATCAGCCAAGTGATGCTCTTCAACACGCACCCGACCGGCAAGATGAACGCCGGCGAACGGCTCGACGCCCTGACGGCCGAGGGAGGCATCCAGGTCTGCGGCAACGCGCAGAATTGCGTCGCCGTCTGCCCGAAGCATATCCCGCTGACGACGTCGATCGCCCGCGCCGGCCGCGCTACGACGCTGCACTCGCTCAAGAAGTTCTTCGACCTGTAAACGATTTATTTAGCCGCGGGGCTCGTCCTCGCGTGCTGCCCGCGTCGATTCATCGACGCCACCACGTTCGGACTCGCGGGGACAAGCCCCGCGGCTAAATAAGAATGCGAATTCTGGCGATCGGCGACATCCACGGCTACCGCACGGCTCTGGATGCGCTGCTCGAAGCGGTCGCCCCGACCGAGTCCGACTGGATCATCTGCGTCGGCGACTACGTCGATCGCGGTCCCGACTCGCGCGGCGTGCTCGACCGCCTGCTCGAACTCCAAAAGACCGGGCAACTCATTGCCTTGCGCGGCAATCACGAAGAGATGATGATGACCTCGCGCGAAGAGCCCGGACTGCTGCCGATGTGGCTCATGAACGGCGGCGAGCAGACGCTCGAGTCGTACGCGCAGCCGGGTCGACAAGGGACGCTCGACGACGTCCCGCGGTCGCACTGGAATTTTCTCGATCACGTCTGCACCGACTACTTCGAGACCGAACATCACCTGTTCGTCCATGCCGACGCCTTGCCGAAAGTGCCGCTCGCGGCCCAGCCGTCGCAAGTGCTGCGGTGGCAGAAGCTGCAGCCGCATCCGGCCCACTACTCGGGCAAGACGATGATCTGCGGCCACACGGTGCAAGGCTCCGGCGAGCCGCTCGACCTGGGCTTCGCCATTTGCATCGACACGGGCATTTACCTCCCCGACGGCAAGCTCACGTGCCTCGACGTCGAAAGCGGCGAATACTGGCAAAGCACGGCCACGGGTGAAATCAACACGGGCCGCATCAGCCCGCGAGCCGACGAAGACGCGCGCTAGTCGCGTCATCGTCGCTATGAGCGGCCGGCGTAGTGTCTTTCCGAGCCGCGCACGTCAGTAAGCGGTGTTTGCTTGCAGCGCGGAAGAGAAGAACCGCTTACTGATGTGCGCGGCTCGGACCAAACGGTCGATTAGTGCTCGGCCATCTCGCGAGCATGATAACTGCTGCGGACGAACGGGCCGCTGCTGACGCTCGCGAAGCCCATCGCCTTGGCCGCCGCGCCGAGTTCGACGAACTCTTCCGGCGTCACGTAGCGGACGACCGGCAAGTGCTCGGGCGTCGGCTGCAAATACTGGCCGAGCGTCAGCATGTCGACGCCCGCCTCGATCAGATCGGCCAAAACATCCAGCAGTTCTTCGCGCGTCTCGCCCAGGCCCAGCATCAGCCCGCTCTTGGTCTTGATCGCCGGGTTCAATTCCTTCACGCGACGCAGCAGCGCGAGCGTCCAGCGGTAATCGCTCTTGCGGCCGCGCACCTCGCGATAGAGTCGCGGGACCGTCTCGGTGTTGTGGTTGAATACTTCCGGAGCGGCCTCGACGACGCGCTCGACGGCTCCCGGCTTGCCGAGGAAATCGGGCGTCAAAACTTCGACGGCCGCGCCGGTCTTCGCACGAACCGCGAGGACCGATTGATAGAAATGCTCCGCCCCGCCGTCGGGCAGGTCGTCGCGCGTCACGCTGGTGATGACGACGTGCTTCAGCCCCAATCGGAGCGACGCCTCGGCCACGCGATCCGGTTCGTCGGCTTCGAGCGGCTGCGTCTTCCCTTTGTCAACCGAGCAGAAGCCGCAGGGCCGGGTACAGACGCTCCCCAAGATCATGAACGTCGCGGTGTTTTGCGAGTAGCACTCCATTCGGTTGGGGCACTTCGCTTCTTCGCAGACGGTCGTCAACCGCAACTCTTCGAGCAAGCGGTCGGTGAAGTGGTTGGCGTTCCCCTTCGGCACATTCTTCTTCAGCCACTTCGGCAAACGACGATCGGACCAAACGTCGCCGCCGGCGCCGCCGCCGCACGTTCCAGACTTGTTCGGCTCGACGATCGGCAGATTCAACAGATTCATGGTGCGGTTCACGGAGGGAGGAAATTCGGCGTGGTTCTATGATACCCGCCGCTCCCGGCCGTCGTCGACCCGCCGCCGAACTCGGCGATTAGCGGGCCGTTTCCGCGGTCGTCGCCGACTTCTCACTCCGGCGTCGCCGCCAGGCTCGGCCGCCGAACATGCCGGCCGCCCCCAGACCGCACAGCGTCATCGTCCCCGGTTCGGGGACGGCGGTGAAAGTGCCGTCGAGAGAGAGGTCGTTGCCGGCCAGTCGCCCGAAGGCAAAGGTTCCACTCGATCCCGCGCTCGCTCCGAGGAGTCGAAAGGTGACGTCGGTCCCGGCGGCGATGTTTTGCAAACTCGTGATCCCGCTGAGCAAAACGTCGTTCATATTCGTGCCGGTCGATGCCGAACTGGTATAAATAATATTCGTGCCGATGTCGAAGAACGATCCCCCGAGGCTGTACTGCCATAAGAAGGTGCTCGGCCCGTTGCCGCTGCGTCGAAAGTTGGCATCGAGTGTGGAGAGGGAAAGTAAATAGTTGTCGGGCACCGTAAAACCAAACTCGAAATACTCGCCATTGGCCGTCGCATTCCCCACCGTTCCGCCGTTCGTCCAGGAGTCCGACGAGAAGGCATTGGCCAGAGCCGACGCCGTCAAACCGCTGCCGCGTGTGACGGCGACCGGAGAGCCGAGTAGGTTCGTCGTTGCATTGACGCTGACTTCGCTCCCGGTGTTGCCGTTGAATTCCCAACCCAAAATGAGATCGGCCGAAGCGCGCGGAAGCGAACAACTCAGCGCCGCGACGGCGAGGAGAACGCCCCGCACAACGAAGCGATGCCGCATGGGTTGAGGAAGCCGAATATGCATAGCCGTGAATCGCGCGCGAGGATCGATGGCGGCCGACGGATGTCGGTCGTGCATTCAGATTAGTCCGTCGCGCAACGGCAACCACCGCGCCGCCCGATTTCAAACCGGTATCTTGCGCGTTCCTCACATCGCCGCTTCGGATCACCCCAATGAGGAGGGATCGCGGGGCGCTAGTCGCGCTCCACCGCACCCGGTGCGGGGGACAAGTAGTGCGGCAAGTTTGGATGCCCCGTGTGAAGGTGAAAGCGCTCACAGCCCAACGCGTGCGACATGCGTTCAAGCCAACTCCGTCGCACCGTCGGCATCCGCACGGGCCGTCGCATTTCGGCCGCCAACGACGTCGGCTCGCCGCGTCCTCGGGAGTCCTGTCCATGAAAGTCGCGGCCTTCGGGATCGCTCGCCGCCAGATGCAACAACCGCTCGGGCGGAGCGACGTTCAAATAGCCGCCGAAATAACTGACCCCACGACGGACGGCCGTCCCAACGAACGCGACCTGCCCGCCGCGACCCCACAGACCCAATCGTTCGGGCCGCGCGACCGGCGTGAAATGGATCTCCGCGGCCGTCGCCTCCAGCGCCCTCTGCCAGCATTCCAAGAACGCGCCGACCGTCAGGCCGAAACGTTCGAGCGGCACGATCGCGTAGAGGGCGAGTTGCCCCGGCGCGTGGACGATCGCACCGCCGCCCCGATTCACCCACTGCACGGCCAAGCCGCGCCGCGCGAGTTCTTCGTCGTCGGCCCGCACGTGGAGTCGCGAACCCTGTCGGCCGATCGTGATCAACGGGGGATGCTCGCACAGCAGCAACGTCGCGCGCGCCTCGCGCTCACCGGCTGTTTCGTAAGCGAGCCGCTGTTGCAGTTCGTGCACTTGGTCGAACGGTAAAGTGCCGAGCAAGTGACCGTGGATCGAACGTACGTCGCGATTCATGCAGCCACCGGCGTGAGAAGTACGGGTAGTTCGGCGGCTCGGATGCGATATGATAGGAATACGTTCAACCCCGGCGTGCGACGCCGAGCGTCACTCTATCAATCCTCTTTGCCCGCGAACAGATGAGCGCCAAGCGCCCCGCTAAACCTGAGAAGCGCGACGACGAAAACGAACGGGTCGTCGCGCAAAATCGCAGCGCGCGGCACGAGTACGACATCATCGACACGATCGAGTGCGGCATGGTGCTGGTCGGCAGCGAAGTGAAGTCGCTCCGCAACGGCAAGGTGACGCTCGATGAAGCGTACGGCCGCG
>CAMCTH010000049.1 GCA_945877965.1 Planctomicrobium piriforme
CACGTTGACGTACTTCGGCGGCGAGAAGGCCGTGCCGGGCTACAACGTCATGGGCGTCTGCAAGGCCGCGCTCGATAGCATCGTCAAGTATTTGGCCTACGACTTCGGCCCGCGCGGCATCCGCGTGAACGCCGTCAGCGCCGGACCGGTACGGACGTTGGCCGGCAGCGCGGCCGGCGTCGACGACATGCAACGTCTGTACGAGAAGATGGCCCCGCTCGGCCGCAACATCACGCACGAAGAAGTCGGCAAGACCGGCGGCTTCTTGCTGTCGGATATGTCGGAAGGCATCACCGGCGAAATCCTGCACCTCGACGGCGGCTACAACATCATGGGCTCCCCGGGCCGCCTGCTCGACGAAGCCAAGACGATGGGTGCGAAGTAGGTTTGATCGATCGCTTGATGATTGCCGCTTAGCCGCCCCGTCCTCGGGGCGGTTCGCATGCCGGGTCGAGGACGACCCGGCTAAGCATTTTGACACTGGGCCCGATCGGATCACGCCGTTTGTTTTAGAAAGAGTCTGCGATGCACGACGGTCTCCCGTCCGTCTACTTGGTTCGGCATGGCGAGACGGCGTGGTCGCGCACCGGGCAGCACACCGGGCTGACCGATTTGCCGCTCACGGAAAGCGGCGAAGCGACGGCCCGCGCGCTGGGCGAACGTCTCAAGCCGTATCAGTTCGCGCAGGTCTTTACCTCGCCGCTGCAGCGGGCCCATAACACCTGCAAACTCGCCGGCTACGGCGACGGCGCGATCGTCGACCCCGACTTGCTCGAATGGGATTATGGTCGCTACGAAGGCCGGCTGACGATCGACATTCGCCGCGAGCAGCCCGACTGGCATATCTTTGAGCACGGCTGTCCCGAAGGCGAATCGGTCGCCGACGTCGCGGCCCGCGCAGATCGGATGATCCAAAAAATTCGCGCGGTCGACGACGACGTGCTCGTCTTCAGCAGCGGGCACTTGCTGCGAATGCTCGCCGCCCGTTGGCTCAACCTGCCGCCGGCGAATGGCGCGATCTTCCACCTCGACACCGCCTCGCTCAACATCCTGGCGTACGAACGCGCGAAAGACGAACCGGTCATCCGCTTGTGGAACTCGTGCTCGGCGCATTGAAGTCGGGTGCATTGAACGTGATCGCACGGAATTAAACCGTCATGCCTCCCACGCCGATTGCCGTCGCCGTTGTTCAGCACGATGACAAATTTCTGATTCAGCAGCGGCTGGCGGGTTCGAAGTTGGCGGGGCTGTGGGAATTTCCCGGCGGGAAGATCGAGGCGAATGAAACGCCCGAGGCGGCGGCCGTGCGCGAATGCCTGGAAGAGACGGGGCTCGAAGTGCGCGTCGTCGGGACCTATCCGGAGGTCGTGCAGCAGTACGATCACGACAAGGTACGAATCCACTTCTTCGCATGCGTACCGACGAATTCCCCCCCGGCGACGTCGACCTCCTCCCGCTGGGTGACCGCCGGCGAGTTGCGGGAATACGAATTTCCGCGCGCGAATGCGGGGCTGATAGCGATGCTGTCCGAGGGCCGGGTCATTTAGCCGCGGGTCTTGTCCCCGCGAGACTTACGCGCGTCGGCCGGCGACGCGGTTAAATAATTTCGGCGACGAATCCCCCCCTGAAGTCGCAGCGAGATCGCGAAAATCGGCCTAGGTCGGATTTCGTCGGCCGGGTACTCTTCTCGCCCCGACGCCCCTCGTCTGCCGATAGATGAGCATGGATACGCTCATTGAGGCGACGACCTCATCGCGAGAACTGAGAGCATGGAAGCTCGCCTGCTGCGGACGGCTGCTGCCGTCATCTGTGTGTGCGCCTTGGCCGGCGCCGATCACAAAACTGACAACTTCACGTGCAACGCGCCGACGAAAGAAATCGCCGTCCGCGTTTGTGAAAGTGCCGAGCGGTTCCGTCGCGACTTAGCGAACGAATGGCTCGGCCAAGAACTCCCGCGCTGGTCGCAACGCTGTCCGATCACCGTGCAGGTCGGCGAACGACTCGGAGCCGGCGGTGCGACGAGCTTCGTCTTCGACCGCGGCGAAGTGTTCGGCTGGCAGATGACCATCCAGGGCTCGCTCGAACGGGTTCTTGATTCCGTCCTGCCGCACGAAGTGACGCACACGATTTTCGCCAGTCACTTTCGGCAACCGCTGCCCCGCTGGGCCGACGAAGGCGCCTGTACGACCGTCGAGCACGTCAGCGAGCGGACCAAGCAGCAGAAGATGCTGATCCAATTCTTGCAGACGGGGCGCGGCATTCCGTTCAGCGCGATGTTCGCGATGAAGGAATATCCGCAGGACGTGCTGCCGCTGTATGCCCAAGGCCATTCGCTCACGTCCTACCTAATCGGCCACGGCGGCAAACGGAAGTTCTTGAAATTCGTCGCCGACGGTTTGGAGAGCGACGATTGGGCCGCCGTGTTGAACAAGCATTACGGCATCAGCAGCCTCGGACAGATGCAAAACACTTGGCTCGATTGGGTCGCGCAAGGGAGCCCGGCCTTCGCACCGACGATGCCGAGCGTCGAAGACGAGCCGCTACAATTGGCGTCGGCGACGCAGAGCCAAGCCTCGCCGTATCCGAATCAGAACGCGTCGCCGATCGCGTCGCGCTCGCCGCAGGCCGTCGGCAAACGTCCGCGCCCGGCGCCGAATGCTGTCTATGAAGTCGTGACGGAAGCCCGCCCGATCGAGAAGCCGCTCGCCGGCGGTCCGATCGCCGCGCCGTACAATCCCGTGAACGCATCGACGGGCTTGACTGAGATCGGCCCGGGCAAGTTGGTGCCGCTCACGCCGGTCGCCGTCGTTGCGACGCCGGTCCCCTCGCAAGGTTCGCCGTCGCAAGATCCGTTCAATGCTTCGTCGTTCAGCACCGCGAGCCGGCCGCAGCATCCGGAGTCGGCCCGACAAGTGATTCTCGAATGGTCGCAACCGCCGGCTCAGCCGACGGCGATCTATCAAGCCGCGCCGTCGAACATGCCGCAGTCGACCTCGGCCCAGCCGAACACGACGATGCGGCCGACCGGCCCGATCTTCTTCGATGCGACGGCCACGGGCGGCACGATAACGCGCTAACGCAGAGTCGACGTCGCACCATTTACGGCACGACCAGATACCGCGTGAAGTGATAGAACACCGGCGCGGCGAAGCAGATTGAATCGATCCGATCGAGCACGCCCGCATGGCCGGCCAGCAATGTGCCGTAGTCTTTGACGCCGCGGTCGCGTTTGATGGCCGACATCGTCAGGCCGCCGCAGTACCCCATCGCCGAGATCACGCCCGCCATCACGGCCGCCTGCAGCGGATCGAAGGGGCTGGCCCAAGCGAACGCCAGCCCGCACAAGGCCGCGCAACCGAGCCCGCCCAAAAACCCTTCCCAGGTTTTGCTCTGACTGATGGCCGGCGCGATCAGGTGCCGCCCCATCGTCTTCTCGCACACGTAGTGGAAGCCGTCGCTCAGCGCCGTGACGATAAAGAAGAACAGCAGCAGCCGAAACTCGTTGTAATCGGGAATCTGCAAATACAGCATCGCCGGCGCGTGGCTGAGGCAGTAGACGCAAATCATCAGGCCGGTCTGGATCGTCGCCGAGCGTTCGAGATACCGCTTGTAATCCCCCGCCAAAGCAATGCGGGCTGGGATGAACAAGAACGCGTACACCGGAATCAGCACGGTGAAGACTTCGTAGTTGCCGGTCGAGACGAAGTAAAATTGCAGCGGCGTGAAGACGATAAAGACCCAGAACAACGTCCGGTGATCGGCGGTCCGCGTGGGTGTGAGGGTGATAAACTCGCGCAGTGCCCAGAATGACAGGAACCCGAACAGCACGACCGTCACGACGGGCGTTTCCAGCAAGAAGCCGACGGCCAACATCGCCGTCATCATCCACCAGGCCCGCGTCCGCTGATTGAATTGCTCGACGACCGCCGGGTTGACGCCCAACTCGGTCCGGCGGCGCAGCATCTGGCCGACGACGGTCGCTGCAGTCAGCGCCATCAACAGCGTCGTAAAAATCCAGAAGCTATACCAGTCGACGGTCATAGGTCTCTCAGCCGGCGCACACTTTCGCGCGCCCGACTCAAAAAGGCGGTCTTCGGTTCGCCGGCCTCGAGCCAGATCGGCGGGCCGAACGTAATGCAACTCAGCAGCGGCACCGGCAGGAACTCGCCCCGCGGCAGCACGCGATTCAGGTTATCGATGTGCACGGGCACCAACTCGAGGTCGGGCCGCTTCTTCGCGCAGTAATACAGCCCGCTCTTGAACTCCTGCAGTTCGCCGTCGGTGCTCCGTCCCCCTTCGGGAAACACGATCAGCGAATAGCGATCTCCCATCTCGCGCAACATCAGGTCGACCGGGCTCTGATGGACCTTGATATTTTGACGATCGATCAAGAGCGCGCCGAAGACATGCTTGGCCAAGTACGGCCTCACTCGCCCTTTTTCCCAATAGTCGCGGGCCGCCACGGGGCGCGTCAGCGCGCGGCATTGCGGCGGCAGCAGCGACCAGATCACCAACGCGTCGAGATGGCTCGTGTGGTTGGCGAAGTAGATCCGTTGATTAACGTCGGGCTGGCAGTTGATCCACCGCGCGCCGGCCCCGCTGATGAACCGCGCGAAGCCGACGATCCCCATCCGCGCCGCCGTTTCGAGCAGGCGGCTCGTCAGCGTCTCGTGGGGGATGGTCGGCGCGGTGGCGGTCATGTGCGGCGCAGCAAGAGCGTACGACACGGCCGAACGATCTCGCGCGGCGGTCACGGGGTGCATCGGGGCAGTCTCTGCATGGTAGCTTGCGGCCGCCGGCTCCGCCAACCCTTGCGAAGCCCGCACGGGGGCGGTATGAACGACGATTCGGGCTTTATTTCCGCGGCGTCAGCATGGGTTGCCGTCGTCGACCGTTGCGTCACCTAATCAGAAAAAACCGAGCCGAATATGCCGGAACTGCAACCGATTTACGTCGCCGGACAATGGCGAGCCGCCGACTCCACCGGCACTTTTCAAGCCGCCAACCCAGCGACCGGCGAGACCCTGCCCGACGCCTTTCCGATCAGCGCCTGGCCCGATTGCGACGCCGCGCTGACCGCCGCGTCCGCCGCCTTCGCAGAGTTGCAATTGTTGCCGCCGGCGCGGATCGCCGAGTTCTTGCGCGCGTTCGCGACGAAGATCGAAGGGCAGGCCGAAGTTTTGTGCGCGACGGCCAACCGCGAGACCGGCTATCCGCTCAAGCCGCGACTAGCCGAGGCCGAGTTGCCGCGGACCGTCAATCAACTCCGCCAAGCGGCCGATGCCGCCGAAGAAGGTTCGTGGCAGAACGTCGTGATCGACTCGAAGCAGAACATCCGTTCGCATCTCACGGCGCTTGGGCCCGTCGTCGTGTTTGGACCCAATAACTTTCCGTTCGCGTTCGGCAGCGCGAGTGGCGGCGACTTTGCTGCCGCCATCGCTGCGGGTTGCCCGGTCGTGGCGAAAGCGAACACCTCGCATCCCGCGACGACGAAACTCTTCATGGAAGCGGCCGCCGCGGCACTCGCCGAGACGAAACTGCCGACCGCGACCGTGCAGTTGATCTATCGCACGTCGCACGCCGACGGCGAACGGTTGGTCGCCGATCCGCGCGTCGGCGCCGTCGCCTACACCGGCAGCCGTAACGCAGGCTTGAAACTCAAGGCCGCCGCCGACGCCGTCGGTAAGCCGATCTACGTCGAGCTCTCGAGCGTCAACCCGGTTGTGTTCTTGCCCGGCGCGTTGGCCGAGCGTTCCGAAAAGTTGGTCGATGAATTCGTCGGCAGCTGCCTCATGGGGACAGGTCAGTTCTGCACGAACCCCGGCTTGCTCGTCTTCTTGAAAGGAGACGCGACCGATGCGTTCCTGTCCGCCGCGGGGAAAAAATTCGCGGCGGCCCCGGCCGGTGCGTTGCTCTCGTCAGGCGTCGCCGATTCGCTCCGCCGCGGCGTCGAGGTATTGCAGCAGGCCGGCGCGACGGTCGTCGCCGACTCCGGCGCGGTCACGCAGCCCGGCTTCCGCTGCCCGAACACGCTGTTGCGCGTCAGCGCGAGCCAGTTCGTGAAGAACTCGCACGCTCTGCAAACCGAGTGCTTTGGGAACGAATCGCTCGCCGTCGTCGCCGACGATCTGCCGCAACTGCTAGCCGTGCTCGATCAGCTCGAAGGGAACCTCACCGGCTGCATCTACAGCGACACGACCGGCAAGGACGACGCCCACTACGCGCCGATCGCCGCGAAGCTCCGCCTTCGCGTCGGCCGATTGCTGAACGACAAGATGCCGACCGGCGTCGCGGTGACCGCCGCGATGAACCACGGCGGCCCCTTCCCCGCCACGGGCCATCCTGCCTTCACCGCGGTCGGCATCCCCGCCGCGATCAAACGCTTCGGAATGTTAGCGTGCTACGACAACGTCCGCGAACCACGCCTACCGGCCGCACTGCAAAACAAAAACCCAACGGGCAAAATGTGGCGCAGCGTCGACGGCGCATGGAGCCAAGGCGACGTTGCGTAGCTGTTACGTTTGACGTCATCGCGCTCCGCCTCTCCCCTGCGAGGGAGAGGCGGAGCGCGGTAGCGACCGGGTGAGGGGGCGATAGCAGCGGAACTCGCCAAGCACTTCAATCAACGACAAACATTCAACGCGCTGCCGACAACCGCTTACTGACGTGCGCGGCTCGGACGGAGGACAATCGCGAGCCAACGTCGATCGCGCTTCTTTCCGAGCCGCGCACGTCAGTAAGCGGTTCCGGTTCGCAGAGAAATTAGCTTTCCACCGCAACCGGCGTCGGCGAGGCGTTCGGCATTGCGTGCTGCGACGGCGCGACAGGCGCACTTCGTCGCAATCGCGCTTGCAGCAACCGTCGCATCTTGCGGGCGATGCCGAGTATCGCGTATCGCCGTCGGCTCGCGGCGCGGGGGCCGATGACCGTCACTTGTTCCGTCGCCAGCGGCGCTGCGCGCCAGTGGGCTTTGTACGGCTCGTCGCCGCGGAGGAGATCGTACGTCGTAAAACCCGCGGCGATCGCTTGCCGCACGACGGCGATCGCCGCCAGTCGGCCCGGCTCGTCGGCGAGGGCCGTCGGTTCGATGCCCGATTGATACGCGAAGACCGTGTGGCCGCGTCCCAAATGATACTCAGCCGCGATCGGGCGTCCGTCGAGCGTCAGATGATGCAGTCGCAACTCGCCGCGCTGCAGCAGTTGTCGGGCGACGTCTTGGTGAAACGCGGCGAAGGTCGGATCGGAAAAGCAGCCCGGCTCGCCAAGGTCCTGGCGGCGGCGCTGATGGAGTTCGACGAACACGTCCCAGTCGCGCTCGAACTCGGTGACGTCGTCGGTCGTGTGCCACGCAGCCCGCGGTGTGTCGAGCACGTTCGTCGCCAAGCGACGGAGTTGTTTGCGATGCGATTTCGAGAGCGACGCCAAGTACGCTTCCCAATCGTCCGGCAGCGAGACGCGCCAGTAGTGGGCCCGCGGTTCGCGATCGATCGTCAAGCCGCGCTGTGCGAATTCACGGAACAGCGCGCTCAATGCCGGGTCGGCGACGACGGCCGAGTCGAAGTCGATGCGGTCCCACTCGCAGCGCGCCGTCGTACAAAGATATTCGACGACGGCGGCCGCCACGCCCGACTCGTTGCCGGGAGCGGCGAGGAGCGTGAGATAGTCGGAGCAGACCTTGCCGGAGCCGAGCGGTCGGACGACGTTGCCGCCGACGCGCGAGCGTTCGACGTACCAGGGAGCGAGGCCGACGAGTCGCCCGTCGTCTTCGACGGCCAATGCAAAGAGTTGTGCCCCGCACGACTTCGCGGCGAGCGCCGTGCCGAAGTGCCGCCACCAGGTGAGCAGCCACGTCGGTCCGCGGAACGGCACGCCGCCGGTGAGCGCATCCCAGACCGGGGCCAGCTGCGCCAGCTCGTCTGCATCGCTCACCGTTCGCACTGCGTAGAGTCCCATGGGGGAATGTCGCTTATTCCTCGGCAAAATCAACTGTTTGCCACGTTGCCGCGGCATCGTCGTTGCGATCGTTACGACCGGCGCGGCCGGCATCGTGCATCGTCGTCGCAAGCAGTTTCGCGTTGCGCGTCGGCAGGCTGCGTCGTAGGATTGGCCATGCCTGCCGTGGTTGCCATCATCGCGCTCGTCGCCGTCGTCTGGGGAAGCATCTTCTTGCTCCGCGGATCGATCGTCGTCGGCTGCCTCGGAGTGCTGCTGTCGATCTGTTGTTTCGGCTACGAGTTCATGCACTTCGAGCCGTCGCTGACGATCGACCGCATCTTGCTCGCCGCGGTCATCGGCACGTATGTGGTGCAGCGCGCCGTCGGCCGGACCGATCCGAAGCCGTTTACGAAGACCGACGCCGTCACGCTCGGCTTCGTCGGCTACTTGCTCGTTAGTATGCTGCTCAGCGACTGGCGTGGGTTCCCGACGGGGCAAGTTTCACCGATGTGGCGCTGGATCGGCGGTTATCTCACGCCGTTGATCCTTTACTGGTGCGCGAAGCAAGCGCCGTGGGACGAACGGACCGCGCGCCTGGTGCAGGCCGGCTTCGCGGTGTTCGGCGTCTATCTCGGCTTCACGGCCCTCTGCGAGATCACGCAGCAATGGGCGCTCGTCTTTCCCAAATACATCGCCGATCCCAAGATCGGTTTGCACTTCGGTCGCGCGCGGGGGCCGATGGTCCACGGCGTGAGTTTTGGACATTACCAAGGCGTGTGCCTGCTCGCGGCGTGGCTCTGCCTGCTGCGGGCCGAGCGCAAATGGCAGGGCGTGCTCGTCGCCGTGATGCCCCTGTTCCTCGGCGGCGTCTTCTTCAGCTACACGCGCAGCGTCTGGATGGGGACCGGCCTCGGCTTGGTGCTCGTGCTGGCGATGACGCTCCGCGGTCGCGTGCGGAACATCACGCTCGGCAGTATGGCGCTCGGGGCGATGCTCGTCGGCCTGACGCAGATGGACAAGATCACCGGCTTCCAGCGCGAGCAATCGGCGGCCGACACCCGCGAGTCGGCCGACATGCGACTCAGCTTCGCCTACGTCTCGTGGCACATGTTCTTGGATCGCCCCATCTTGGGCTTCGGCTTCGGGCGGTTCCCCATCGACAAGCTGCCGTACCTCGACGATCGCTCGACCGAGTTGAAGCTCGAAAAGCTCCGGCCCTACGTCCATCACAACACGTTCCTCAGCATTCTGACCGACACAGGTCTCCTCGGCCTCGCGCTCTTCCTGGCGATGCTCGGCTACTGGCTGCACGATGCCTGGCGAACGCAGTGCGGCGACGGGCCGACGTGGGCCAAGCATCAGGCGGCGCTGCTGGTCGGCGGCGTCGGCGTCTACGCGTGTCAGTTGATGTTTCATGAACTGAGCTACACGCCGCTCGATAACTCGCTGATCTTCTTTCTCGCCGGATGCGCCGGGGCCGTCGTCCCGCAAACGGCCGCGAAGCCGGCGATCGCCGCGGTCGCCGCACCGCAACTGACGCCCGCCTATCACTGACGCCGGCCTGTCACTGACGTCTCCGCCGCGGCCTGCTATACTCCGCGGCATGAATTTGCTTTGCATTGCGGTCGACCATCTGCACGCCGGCTATCTCGGTTGTTACGGCAACACCTGGATCGCGACGCCCGCCTTCGATCAACTCGCGGCGAGCGGCTTCGTCTTCGACCAAGCAACAGTCGACACGCTCGATCTCTCCGCGGCGTACGACTCGTGGTGGCGCGGCACGCATGTCATTGAACGGCATTCGAAAGATTCCCAAGGACTCGCGCTCGCGGGCCTCGCGCGGCAGGCTGGGATGCGCACGTTGCTGGCGGCCGACGATCCGCTGGTCCTTGAACATGCCGCGGGAGTCGACTTCGACGAGATCGTCGAGTGCCTGCCGACGCCGAGCGGCGACGAAGCGGCCGACGACGTGACGCAGACCCATACGGCCCGCCTGTTCGCCGAGGCGGGGGATCGACTGCTCGATTTGCCGCGGCCGTTCGCGATGTGGCTGCACGTCGGCGCGCTCGGCGGATCGTGGGACGCGCCCCTCTCGTTCCGCGAACGCTATCTGGGCGAAGACGATCCGCCGGTTCCGACCTTCACGACGTTGCCGGAACGGATCGCGCCGCCGGAGATCGATCTCGACGAACGTTTCGGCTACTCGCAAGCGTACGCCGGGCAAGTCACGCTGCTCGATACCTGCCTCGGCGCGTTGTTGGAACAGTTGGAAGAAACGAATCTCGCCGCCGACACGATCGTCGTCGTCTGCGGCCTGCGCGGACTGTCGCTCGGCGAGCATGGCCGGGTCGGCCGGACCGATCGGCGGTTGTATGCCGAGAACACGCATGTGCCGTGGCTCGTCCGGATGCCGGATCGCCGCGGCGCGTTGCGACGGTCGCAGGCTCTTGTGCAACCAAGCGACTTGCTGCCGACCGTGGCCGAGTGGTTGAATCATCCGCTCGAAGCGGCACCGCACTGGGGTCGCAGTCTGGCGAAGCATGCCGCAGGCGACGCCGAAAAAATTCGTGACCGCGCGATCGCCGTCGGCGCCGGGGAGTTCGCGATCCGGACGACCCGCTGGCTCCTGCGCGGCGCGGATTGCAAGGCCGACGCCGAGCCGACGTTGACCGAGTTGTTCGCGAAGCCCGACGACTTTTGGGAAGTGAGCGACGTCGCCGATCGCTGTCCCGAGGTGGTCGAAGCGTTGCAAGAATCGTACACCGCCACGCACGCAGCGTTGGCCGAAGGTCGCGATCCGCCGCCGCTCCCCGCGGCCGACGAGATGCTCGAAGCGTAAACTCGCGACATTCTTACGACGCCATTGCCGGCAACGACGGCATCCTTCAGCCCTCGCGCGGTGGAAGCCGGCATAGGTGTGCGGCACGCGGCGATCTATAATCTCGCCCCTTGCCGGACCGACGGAGTCGGCCCGGTTTTACATCTCTGCTGCTCGCGTTCGCATCACGGATGATCGAACTTTCGCGATCCTATCGACGATGGATTGTCGGAGCCTGCGCGCTGTGCGTATTCGGCTCAGCGACGCTGCGCGCTCAAGACGTCCCCGCCCCCGCGCCGGCGGCGACTCCTGCTCCTGCGCCGGTCGTCGCGTCGGTCCCGGATGAGATCTCGCTCCACTTGCGGATGGAATGGGGCGGCGGCGCGGCGCGACGGTGGGTCGCGGCGGGCGAAGTGATCGGCGGTCGGATCGAAACGTCGGCCCCGCTCGGCGTCGAAGCCGACGTGCCGGGCTCGATGGGAGTCGCCGAAGGTCGCTGGTTCGTCGAGCCGCGCTCGCCCCGCACTTACGACGGGGTCGACCTGCTGGTCCGCGGCCCGCTCGAATCTCGGTTGATCCTTGTCTTCTCCGACGTCGAAAACCAAACGCAAACGCGGCACGAAGTTCCGCTCGCCACGCTCGTCGAAGGGGCCTTTCATACCAACCTCGACGCGCAAGGAAACCGCCTCGCGCTCCGTCGCACGCCCGGCGATCGTCTGCGCGTGCGCCCTGCCCACGAGTCGCTAATCTTCGATCCCGGCGAGATGTTGCGGTTGGCCGTCGAGCCGCATCGCTTGGGCTTCGCCCCCGGCACGGCCTTGCAGTTGACGACGTCGATCCGCCCCGCTCGCCAGACGAGGGTGCTGTCGACGGAGACGATCGATCTGGTCGCGCCGACGACCGACGATGCTTGGCCCACACTGCAGCGCGAGATTCGCTTGCCCGAGGCGGAGGGCGTTTACGACGTCGTCTTCGAGTTGGTGCGGCGTGATTTTCCGAGTCGCATTCGAATGCAAGCGACGGCCGAGCGACGCGTCGTGCAGGTCGTGGTGTTGTCGCGGCAGCCGACGCCTGTCCCGCCGGACGACGCGCTGCCGTCGTCGTTGCTGGTCGAGATCGATCCGGCGAGTCCCGGCACGTGGGACCGCATGCGAAACATGACGTTGCCGGCCGCGATGCGGCGCGGACCGCTCGGGAACGCGAAGCCGACGACGCGCACCGCCGCCGGGACGACGTTCGTTGAATTGCCGGCGCTGGCCGAGCCGAGCGATCCCGCGTGGCAGGCGTATCCGCTGCCCGTGGCGCGGCCCGGTCTGCCGCATATCGTCGAGATCGAGTACCCGTCGAACGCGGCGCAATCGGTCGGCATCAGCTTATTGGAACCGAACGCCTTAGGGACGATCGCGCCGCTCGGCATCGATGCGGGCTGGTACGTCGACGAGGCGGACGTCGAGCCGACGGCGACGAAGCGCGTGCAGCGGATCGTCGTGTGGCCGAAGACCGCCGCGCCGCTGTTGGTCGTCGTGAACAAGCGACATGACGCTCCGGCGATCTACGGCAAGATTCGCTTGCTCGGACCCCGCGCGGCGGCGTTGCCTTATCGCCCTTGGGCGAATGAAGAGTCAGCCGCTTTGCCGCCGCTAAAAATTCCGCATCCGCGCGAGGATGGTCGCCTGCTGGCGGCGTACTTTGATCGGCCGTTGTTCCCGGATAACTTTGGGGCTTCGTCGACGTCCGACGTCGGCGGCGACGGCGGGCAGCGTTCGCTCGACGATTGGGTGACGTTCTACGACGGCGCGCGGCGGATGATCGAATACCTGCAACACGCCGGCTACAACGGCCTCGTCCTGACCGTGGCGGCCGACGGCGGCGCGATCTATCCGAGCACGGTCTTGGAACCGACGCCGCGTTACGACGACGGTCTCTTCTTCGGCACCGGCCAAGACCCGCTCCGCAAAGACGTGGTCGAGCTATTGTTGCGGATGTGCGATCGCGACGGACTCCGCTTCGTGCCGGCGATTCAGTTCACGGCGCCGTTGCCCCAATTGGAAGCCTTGCGTCGCGCGGGAGACAAGAGTCTCGCGCCGCTTGGGGCCGACGGCTTTACGTGGACCGAGGTCCATCCGGCCGACGGCGGGCTCGGTCCGCATTACAACCCGCTCCATCCGCGAGTGCAGCAGGAGATGCGGAGCGTCGTCGCCGAGTTGATGCAGCGTTACGGACGTCATCCATCGCTCGGCGGCGTGGCGGTGAACCTGACGGCCGACGGTTACACGCAGTTGCCCGGCGTCGAGTGGGGCCTCGATACCGAGACGACCGGCGCGTTCTATCGTTCGCTGGGGCAAGCCCCGATCGCACCCGGCGAGGCGGCGGTGGCGACGGCGCGATTGCTGGTTCGTCATCGCGAGGCGTGGATCGCCTGGCGACAAGAAGCACTCACCAAATTCTACGGCGAACTCGCGGAGATTTCCGGCACGAAGACGGCGGCGGAGCCCGGCGGCGGCGCGCAGCGAAAATTGTATCTGACGACGGTGCACGCTTGGCATCGGCCCGACGTGTTGCGACGCGTGCAACCGATGCTGCCGACAAAGCCTGCGTTCGAGCCGTTGTTGCACGAAGCGGGTTTGCATCCGGCGGCACTGGCGGCGTTGCCGAACGTCGAGTGGTTCCGAGCCTATCGCGAGTCGCCGCTCGACGCTCCGGCGCAGCATGGGGCCAACGTCGAGTTGAATCGCGACCCGGCGCTCGATCGTTTCGAAGAGCGCGGCGCGCCGGCGGTGCGGAGTGCGGCCATTTTTCATGAGCCGCAATCGCTGCGGTTGGAATCGTTGGAGAAGCAGAGCCCGTTCCAACCGGCGTACGTCCGACTCGTCACGCAGGCCGCGGCCGGCGGATCGGCGGCGCGACGGAGTTTGGTGCGAGCGCTGGCGACGCTCGACGCCGCGACGATTTTGGACG
>CAMCTH010000050.1 GCA_945877965.1 Planctomicrobium piriforme
GTTCCGTCCGGTAAATCAGCCCAATTCGAGTCACTCCGACAGTCTAGCGCCAGGCGCCCAATCCAATAGACAAAACCAGTCATTTTCCTCAGCAATAACGGAAGTCTTCACTATTCCTGACTAACTTGGACTTCTGTCGGTCACGTCACCGTTAGATCCTCCGCTGTCGATAATCGGACGGAGGAAAACAAGCAAACTCCGAGCACAGCGGACACGGCGACGATTTTCATAGGGACTCCTCAGAAAAAACAGCCCCCGGCGGAGTTTCGAATCCTTGGGTCGAAGCCGCACCCACGATGCGAGGGCTTCGTGCATGTCGTACAATAAGTCGCGGAAGTTTAAGGAGCAACCTTCTTACCAGTCACGTTTGGCAAGCGCGTACTCGATGGTAGACGGTCGATGAAATCGGTTTCACTTTTATTCTTGCTCGCCACGGCCTCAACGGCGTTCGCTGCTGAGACGATCCGTGTCGATGTTGCAAAGCCGACGACGGTCGCCGAAGGTAACGGAATCACCGGAGCCGGTTGGGCCGCGATCGTCACTGACGGTCCGCGGCGTACAGTCGAGCTTATCTATCCCAACCATCCCGACGATTTCGGCGTCACGGCGGGCACGAGCCGCAGCCGTTCGATCGACGACGGTATGACGTGGACGCAAGCGGGTAACGATCGGCCGATCGCCGGCATGGTCGATCTCTGGCAAGACCGACTGCGCGACGGCACGCTCGTCGCACTCGGCATTCGCCGCCTGCCCGATCCCAAACTTCGCGGCTATCTCGATGGCGGGGGAACGCCCAGCGACGCCTACGTTTTGGGTGACTCACGCGATGAGGGACGTACCTGGACGATCGCGACCGCCGCGATTCGTTACCCGCCCGAGTCGGGCGTCGTCGCGCGGCCGCTACCGCACATTTTCGAGGACGAGCAGGCCGCGTGGTTGATGCCGGCCTACGTCTGGAGCAAGGCCGGTCATCGCGCGGTGTTACTCGAATCGTCCGATCGCGGCCGCATCTGGGACGTTCGTTCGACGATCGCAACGGTGGCCGCGGTACGCGAGGGGGGCGCAGCCGTATCGACGCCGTGGTTGGAGACGGCCGTCGCCCGTACGGCCGACGGATCGCTGCGGGCCGTCATGCGGACCGGTAGCAGCGCGGAGTCGTCGCTAGTAACGACGCACTCGTCCGACGACGGACGCAGTTGGTCGCGCGTCGAGAAACTGCTTGCCGGGCCCGAGCGGCAAATCGTCGCGGGCAAACTGCCGAACCTGCAACTCATGCCCAACGGCCTGCTGGTGTTACTAACATCGCACACGAAGCTCGGCTGCCGGTTGTACGTCGCGGCTGACGGTACGGGCCGTACTTGGAGCGAAGCTCACGTCGTTACTCCGATCAGCGGCGGAAACACATCCATGGTTCGTCTCGATGACAAAACACTGCTGGTCTTCACCCCGAGTAGCAAGCGCATCTCGTGTCATCGTGTGACGCTGAAGGCATTGCAGAAGTGAACGCCGCCTCGCTATTTCTTTGGCGCCGTCGGATTCAGACCGCTCAGAGGTTCGGCCTGCATGGCGTCCCAGGCAACCTGCTTCAGAATCGCCGTGAGTCCTTCGGGCGGCTTTCCCAAAGCCTTCGTCCAATTGTTCGATCCCAGACCGGGGAGCGGGCGCGGATCGCGATGAAAGATCGCCGCATAGAACATGTACGTCGCCAGATGCGAAACAGGCGGCAAAGCATGGCCGATGTTGTCGCCGAACAACTTCGACGGCTTGTCGAAGCCGGGGAGCGTGCCCGCCGCGATCATTTCGCGTAGCCGCACCACCGCCGTGCCGAGCGGAACGAGCGTGCAGACCTCACGGCCGACGCGGCGATTGATGCCGCGCAGTTGCTCGCGAATATCATCCATGTGTTTCGTCGTTCGATCGCGAATCTCCGACACCGGTCGATCGTCGCGCTCGGAATTGGTGATGCCTTGCGGCCCGAGTCCGTCCCAAGTCATCCACGATCCCTGGACGATCACGCGCACGTTGGGATTGTGCTTCAGCGCGAGATCGACGAATTGATCGATCCCCTCATCGGGGATTTGCATGTTCGGGCAGAGCACCAGCACGTCGACGTTGCCTTGCTGCAAAGCGGCCTTCGCCGTGTTACGAGCGTCGGCGATGTTCCAATGCGTGACGACGCGTGAGGCGCCCGCCATTTGGCGACCGAGGCTTTCGTAGCCCTCGATGCCCGATTGCTTGCAGAGCACGCCCATCCACTCATGCGGTCCGACGGAGAAGCTATGTCCCGTGTAATACACGCGGGTCTCAGCCCCATCGCATGCGAGCGATACCGATACCAGACAAGCGACGAAGACGACGACGCGAAACAGGATCATGGCGACTATTTCTGCTAGGGTTGGGGCGTAATACGGCTTTCGGAACGACGAACAGGGCATTCGCCTCAAGCACGAATTCATCAGTAAATCACATCCTACCGAGTCCGCACTAGCGAAGAACGGTCTCCAATTAGGCCAAAAGCCGACGGCAAGAAGATCGGTGAACCAGCGCACCGCGTGGTAATCGAACGACTTCTACTCTAGATCGTGCCGTCGCTATTGCCGTGCTTGTCGACGGCGACCCCACAGCCGCGTAGCAGGGTGACCCACAGGTTGCTTAGCGGCGTGTTCTTCGCCACAACGACGTTCTCGCCCAGTCGGAAGCCCGAGCCGCCGCCGGCGACGAGGGTCGGAATGTTGTCGGTGTAATGCAAGTGCCGGATATTGCTGCCGTAGGCGATGCATGTGTGATCGAAGAGGCTGCTGCCGTCGGCCTCCTTGACGGCTTTCAGTTTGTCGAATAAATGTGCCAGCAACTCGCTTTGAGCTCGATCGCGCGCCAGAGATGCAGGGCCACCGGTGGGGTCGTCGGGCTTGAGATGATGGCTCATTTGGTGGGCATCGATTCGTTGCCCGATACTGTTGAGCAAGGTCTGCAACGGCTGGCGGTACGTCACGACGCGCGTCGTATCCGTCTGCAGCGCGGCGACTAAGATGTCGTACATCAGCCGCACTTCTTCCTTGCCGACTAATCCCGGTGCCGGCTCGGTTAGCGTAACCACAGGCTTCGCGACGTTCAGCCAACGCTGCTCTTTGGAGAGTCGGGTTTCGATATCGCGAATACCTTGCAAATACTCTTCGAGCTTGTTCGAGTCGACGGCGTTCAAGCCGCGGCGAACTCCCCTAGCATCGTCTAGCAACGTATCGAGAACGCTTTTTTCCTCGGCCAACAGCGCCGTACGTCGTTCGAGGGGCATGGTCTCGGCAGAGAACAGTTTGTGAAACAGGGCGACGGGCGTCGCGAATCCTGCGATCGGTTTTCCTTGAGCATCCCAGGCCAGCGACAATCCGGGACCATGCCCGTCGGTGATAGAGTTCGGCGAGGTAAGCTGTAGCGAAGTAAAACGGTTTTCCGAACCAAGCTGTGCGGCAGCGATTTGATCGAGCGAAATACTATTGTGAAACGTCTTGCCGGGCACACCGAAGCGATTCGCGCACGTAAGCCAGAACGAGGTCCCCCAATGAGCATCGACGTTCGGTGAGTTGACCAAACCTTGTACGATCGAGAAATCCGCCTTATGTCGCGCGAGCGGTTCAAGCCCCGGCGAAAGGTGATAGTCGCGCCCTGGCTGCCGAACATCGGGATGCCAAGCCTCGGCAGTGACGCCGAAGCCAAGCCCCAAAAAAATCATCCGCTTGGGCGGCTTAACCGCCTTCTCGGCCCCAAAGGCCCGATAACCGAGCGATGGCAGGAAGGGGAGTGGCAACAAGGTGCCGGTGCCTCGCAGAAAACGACGACGGGTGAGGGATGATCTTTTCATGGTGGTGCCCCGCAACTTGTGCGACTTTACTTACTTTGAAATTCCTTGCTCAGTACGAGCGCTCGTACAAACGAATCGGTCGCGTATTGTTTCTGTTTCGCGTTGTTGATGATTCGCATCACGAATTCCTCGTCCGAAAAGCCGACGCTGCGGCCGAGCGCGAATTGAATTAACGCTTCGGTGAAGCCTAGCGCAAAGCGATCGGGCTGCGAGGCGATAATCTCGCGTAGCTCGAAAAAGTCCTGGAAATGCGGACCGTTGTAGAAAGTGCCGGACGAATCGATCTTCCAGCGCTGCACGCGCGGATCGGTCGGACGTAGCGAGTCTTCCTCGCGCCATTTTCCTGCGGCATCGAAGTTTTCGAGACCGAATCCGATCGGATCGATTTTGCGGTGACACGACGCGCATTGCGGTTCGCTCTGATGCATTTGCAGCCGTTCCCGCGGCTTTTTGCCGAGCACATCACCTGTGCTGATCTGCGGTACGTTCGGCGGCGCAGGGGGAGGCGGATCGTTAAGCAACTTGCGTAGCACCCAAGCGCCCCGCTCGACCGCACTCGAATTGCTCCCATTACTTCCCATCGCCATGACGGCCGCCATACCGAGCAGTCCGCCGCGCGGCGAACCCGGCGGCAGCGGCACGCGGCGAAATTGGTCCCCGGTGATCTCATGAGAAAGCCCATAGTAGGTCGCCAGCATTCCATTCAGTACTGCCGAGTCGCTCTTGAGCAATTCGGTCAGCGGCCTGCCGTTTCGCAAGAGATCGGCGAACGTCTCATAAACCTCGCTGCGCGCGGCGTTGCGCGTGCTGAGGTCAAAGTACGGATACCGGTTGACGTCGAACATGAAGAAGTCGAGCCGGTCGAGCGACAACCATTGAAAGACAAAACCTTCGACCGTACGCATCGACCGCGGATCGGCGAGCATGCGCGTGACTTGACGATCCAATTGTTTCGGCTCGCGGAGAGAGCCGTCGCGCGCGAGTTGCAGCAGTTCCTCGTCGGGCGGACTGCTCCAAAGGAAATAGGACAGGCGACTCGCCAATTCCATTGAGCCCAACGGCGCGAACTTGGTCCTCATACCCGGTTCATCGTGTTCATTTAGATACAGAAAGCTCGGCGACGCGAGGACGACCGACAGCGGACGTCGGATCGCGACGTCGAAAGGTTCGCCTAGTTTTCGCCGAGTTTCGAACAGCCCGACGAGGCGATCCAGCACACTCGGTTCGACCGGCTTACCGCGAAACGCCCGCGTCGCAAACCGTTCGAGGGCGGCGCGGGCCTGATTTGACTCGGGCTCGGAGCCACGGTTGGCGGGGAAGATTTCGGGCAGCGACTCGTCCAGTGGCCCTTCGATTTCAATCCAATCGACCCAAGTCGCAGGTTTGTCGTCCCCGTTGCGGACGCGCCATGGAACGGCATTCTCATGCACCTTCTCGCGTATCCAGAAGGTAAGCAGCGACGGGTCGGTGTTCGGCCCAATCCGCAACGGTGCTTCGATTACGCGAGGCTCAGCGAGCGACCCCAGCACCTCGTGCGCGGCGAGTACCGTGTGCTGTTCGGGATGGTCTTTGCTTTCGCGATAAGTCCGGCCGATTTGGACGAAGCGGCGATCACCTGTGCAGTCGTCCGTCGCCCCACAACGAACCCGGAGCACATAACGGCCGGGACCAAACTGGTAATGTTCGGTCGGTATGCGCGATTGCTTTTTCGCCGGGAAGTTGAGCCGACTGTTGTAATAGGAGACGGTCAGATACGCACCGGTCTCCAACTGCGGCATGTCGATTAATCGCAGATAGGGGCGGTAGTACATCACGTAGGACCGCTCGGCCTCGGCGAAGTCTTTGAACCCGTAATCTTGTACGCGCGGCGGCAATCCCCGCTTGTCCCAAATGCGGTATTGAGCCCGCAAGTCGCCGTTGCGAGCGTTCTGATCGCCGGTCGGTTTGTTCCGCTCGACGATGAGCAGCCGAATCTTTTGTGCGACTTCGTCATTATCGTACTTGGAATGCGCGACTTCCGTTTCCATCGCGTCCAGCCAGTGCTCGAACTGCAGAACCCGTTTGAGCCACACATCGGACTCGGGCTCGATGCGGATCGTTCGTCGAATCGGCGTTTCACTCGCGGTGGAATTGACCGGTTCTCCTACTGCTGCCGAGACGGCTTGGAATGTGAAGTGGTCGTCGATCGCGCGCCGCCCGGCAGCCAGATACTGTTCAATCTGGTCGGACGACATGAACAGCGCCGAGCCGACGGTATCGAACGAGCCCGACTTTCCGTCCTCGGGCAAATAGGTGACGTCCGGTTCGACGCCAAGCAGATCGCGTATGGTGTGCACATATTCGCGGCGACTGAGTCGCCGCAATGCGATCTCACCGCCCTGGTCGGCAAGCGTCTTGCGCGCGACGGTCAACACGTGGGATAGGTCAGAAAGTAATTCCAGCTTGAGACTGGGCTCGATCGGCTTGGCCGACGGTGGAGGCATCTCGCCCGAGTTCAGCACGTTGAGCACATTTTGCCAGCGTTCAGCATCGCCCGATGTCTTGATTGCAAACGTCAAGTCATCGAGCCGCACGCCCCCTTCACGTTTCTCGGCGTTGTGGCACCCGATGCAAAACTGCGCTATCACTCGACGATGCTCGGCGGGAAGCACGGCCGTCGGCGGCGACGCGACGGCTTCGTCTCCGCCGGCAACCTTGAGTCCCAGCGTCAGCAATAGCACCACGGCCGACAAGAGATTCGAAATCAAGCCGAAGCAGGCGCGATGCGCAACGTATGCGGGGGATAGTTCAAAGCCGGTGGTCATGCGGGACGGTGAGGAGGAAAGAACGTTGAGGCAGGAAGGCGCTCGCCACGGTCCAATCGTAATTGTCCGTTACGCAGAGGAGCTTTCGGCGACGAGCCCGGCGCAGGTTTGGAGGGCGGCCGTCAGTATAATCGCGTCCAAAGGTCGGCTCCAGCGCCGCCTGCATCTCTGCCCTGCTGAGCGTCAAAGCAGGGCGAAAATCACGACGAGGTGAAACGGCAAGCGGCGACGAATCACGGTAATTGCGGCGCACATCTCAACGCACCCTGCCGCAAAACAAATCGCTACGGCTTTTCCACGATCCAGATGTTGCGGTACTGTAACGAATTACCATGCCCTTGCAGCTTGATCGGGCCGGGAGTTCCTTCAGGATCGCTGCGGCTGCCGCCGGTAGTTCCGGAGATTTCTAAATCGTCGTGGATCACCACGCCGTTGTGCTTGAGCGTCATGCGGGCATTCTTCACCTTCTTGCCGTTCTTGGCGACGGCGTTGGTGAATTCGACATCGTAGGTTTGCCAAGTAAGCGGGGGGAAGCACATGTTCACCTTGGGCTCGGCCTTCGTGTAGACGCCGCCGCATTCGTTGTTCTTGCCGTCGAGGCCGAACGAGTCGAGTATCTGAACCTCGTAATGGTCGACTTGGTAGAAGCCGCTGTTGCCGCGCCCCTGGCCGCGTGCCTCGGGACGGAAAGGCAACATGAACTCGACGTGCATCACGTAGTTGTTGAACTTGCGTTTCGTCATGGTGTCGCTGCCGTCGGTGTTCAAGAATCTAGTTTTGTCGTCCAAGCGACCCCGCGTCCATTCGCTCGTGTTGGAACCGTCGAAGAGCACGATGGCGTTTTCCGGAGGCTTGGTACCCATCGCAGGACTTTTTCGTTCGACGCGCTGCAGTTGAAATTCGCCGCTTCCCTCGATGTTGCCGCTGAGCACGCCGTTGCGCAGCGTCGCCGTCGCATCCTTCTGGCCTGCGGGTGGGAACTGCGAGGTGGCAGAGAATTCTTCCGCCGACGGGGCCAGATACTTGCGCTGACCGCCGGCGGGGGAGAAAACCGCTTTGTCTCCCTCGATCTTGCCGGCAAGCAAAATTTTATTCTTGCCATCCCAGCCGTCACCGGGAAGTCCGCCGGGAAGGAGTACCGCCTGCAGCGCCTCTTTGCCGAGTGCGATCACTTGGCAGCCGAGCTTGCCGCCTCCCGCGCCGTCGCCAACGTACTCCCCTTGAATCTTGAACTCGACCGGCAGCGACGCATCAGCAGGGTCGACCCACACGCCCGGCGTCTTGTTTTGAGCACGCAGCGATCCGGCAAGCGCGATCACGAGAAACAAGGCTGATAAAACAGACGCGAATCTGTGCATGGCAATTCTTTCCAGAAGATGAAAATGTTCGACGGCCCGTGATTGTATCGCATTCGCTCTCGATTCGTCGGTCGATCGAAAATCGAACCCAGCCTTTGTTACGAGACTCTGGACTTTTGTGCGCGAGTTCTCGCCATTTTAGTCCCTGCCCGTCCCGGCTTGGGAGACCATGCGTTGGGGAGCGGGATCTGCGGAATCGTGTTCGGCCGCGGCATGATAAGTTCCCAGGAAACGCTGTGCTTCGTCTTCCTGGAAGGTTAGCTTTAACTCGCTGTTTGAGCCGGGTTACGACCCAAAACCGATGGCACGAATATCGGTGGCCCAGCGCACCTCCCGAGGGCTCGCCGCCGGTCGTTCCGCGATTGCCGTAGTTCTTTTCACCGTAATAACTGCCAGGAGCGCCGATTGAGGCGCCGCCGACGTTCACCTCGAACCCAAGATTGGACGGATCGGATCCCGGAAACGCTCGCGGGGAGAAGTGACCTTTGCCGACGTGGATCGTGCGATAACCCTGAGCCCGCAGCAGGCTGGCAAGCGTGACATCCCCCGGCTTGAGACCGCGCCAATTCCATTCCGGCGGCCCTTGGGGACCGGCATTGTCTCTCGAGGGATTGATCCAGTTCGTCGTCCGATGTCGGGCCGCGTTTTGGCCTGTTTGCAAAGAGACTCGCGTCGGTGAGCAGACGCTCATCGAATAAAAGTTATTGAATCGGATGCCGCGCGACGCGAGACGATCCATGTTCGGCGTGCGATAGAAATCGTTCAGCGGGTAACGCCTCGGCCTACCCGCTTCGTCCGTGAGAAAGGGGACCGAGGTGTCCATGATGCCCATGTCGTCGACCAGCATGACGACGATATTCGGCTGCAACGGTGCCGCGCCGGCAACCGCGCCCAGCCAACTCGAAAGGATCGCCGCAAAGAAGGTGGTGCTTACTTTGCAGTTCATGATGCAATGCATGGCGTGACTTAAGAGAGGAGAGAGAGAAGCCGGCACGCAATCGTTGACGGACCAAGCGTAGCGGTGCCTACGAATGAAACGCCGTAGCACCGAGAATGGAACAGGAACTTTACGCATTTCCCTCCCAGTCCGATCGAGACGAGATATTTTAGTTCGTCCGGGTATATCAGACGCACACTTGGTCATCAACGAGTACGTGCCGTCCACAGACATCACCGTACGCGCAGGATTGCATCAAGAAACTTGAGAGCGTCCGGGTACTTTTCCGACTTAAACGTCGTCCCTTTCCCGACGAGCAAGTGACACTCCATGCCGACGGCATCCGCCTTCTCCTTCAGCTTCACGCCGAAAACAGGATGGTGGATGCCGTGACTTGCGTGCCGGGAGGGCACGGTCAAGTCGGAATCGCAAGTCATAAAGAGCGGCGGGTCGTCGCTGCTAACATGGTTATAGGGCGAAAACTCGGCATACAGTTCGCGATGTTGAGCGTAGTTTTTGAGAGCATCTTCCATGGTGCGTTCGCCGACGGCCATGGCGATCATCCTATGTTGCAGTACATTGGGACCGAGCCAGGGCTCGATTTGCTTCGGATCAATCGACGTTTGACCGCGAAACACAGCAGCGCCGGCCACACGAGTCGACTCACGCAAAACCGGATCTTCAGATTTCGGGTCGGCTAAATCATCATGGAAAAGCAACCACATGGCGGTGCAGGCACCGGCGCTGCCTCCGGTGAGGCAAATCCGTTTCGTGTCGATATTCCACTCGGTCGCCTTGGTGCGCAGAAATTGAACGGCTCGCGCAGCATCATGTACCGGAGCCGGCAAGCGGGCGTCAGGCGTTAGGCGATAGTTGATCGCAACATACGAGACCCCTTTGGCCAGCCAGATCCGTTGCGGGTTTCCCTCCTGAAACTTATCGCCGCCGGTCCAGCCGCCGCCATGGATGTAGACCAACAGTGAACGAGGACCGTCTCCTTCGGCCTGCCAGAAGTCGAGCACATTACGTGCATGCGGTCCGTACGCAATCTCGGCGAGGGTCGGCGGATCGCGCGGCGGCAAATCTGCCGCCGGGAGATTCGTCGCAAGAAGCAGCGCTGCGAGCGCGAGCAATCCCTTCATCCAGTCTTTTGCCAATGGGGTAGCCACGTCGATGAACCTCATTTCGTCAGCCGCAAGACGAACAGTTGCAGCGTGCCATCCTGTGCGACGCCCGGCACAAGCAGTCCGTCGCTCGTGCGGTTCCAGCGCGGGGCCGAATCAATGCGCACCACGCCCCCGCCTGCTTTTGTCGGAATGGGCGGAGAGCGAACGTAAGTTCCGTCGCTCCGACGATAGATCGTATAAACACACTCCGTCGGTTTCTGCTTGTAGCTGCCAACGTACAGTTTCGTGTCGGGAGAAAGGGCGTTGTCATCGTCGGTATCAGGGAATACGCCGGGACCGCCAAGTTGTCCGGCCCACTTCTCCGCCGCTACGTCATAGAGGTTGTAGGCATCGTGTTCTTTCGACGCCATCGCGAAGAGCGTTCCTTCGAGCCACTCGGGATGACCGGCAAACGGGATCTTTCTCAAGCCGGTGCCGTCGACCCGCACGGCGCAGCCGACACTGGGGCGCTTGTTGCCTTTGCCGCGCACGATGAAGGTGATCCACTCACTATTTCGATTCCAGAGTGTGTGGTGAACGTAGATCGGATACTTGTCGGGGTCGCCCAGTCGAGCCCGCTCCTTGGGATTGTCGAGCAGCAGGTCGGATAGTTGCTTATAAGAAACGAGAAGCTTTCGCTCCCCGCTTTCAACATCGACGCGAAAGAGGCCGTCGTTCGTCGGATTAGCCGGTCCCTCGGCCGTCCAGTCAAAGGTGCCGGGGTAGGCGATCACTTCGCGTGATCGACTGATCTTTCCGTAGTTGATGCCGACGAAGTACTTGCCGTTCGGGGCCACGCCGCCGTTCGCGATCGACTCGTTGCCAAATCGATATTCGCGAACGCGACGGCGCTGCTCGATGTCGTAGAGAACCGTGAAGACGACGCCTGTTTTGGCATCGACGTCGTTGAAGAAGAACTGGGATTCCGCTTGGTTCGGATTCCAATACAGCATCGTCCCTTGTTGCAAGTTCCAGGCTCGTGTCCGATCGACGACGGCTACTTCATTCTGCTTGTGTGTATCGATCAATACCACCTCGGCGACGTCGCCCACGACCGGCATTCGGTCGTGGAAGTCGGTCCGCAGCGAGACGACGTAGCGACCGCTTTCGTTCCACGGGATCGTCAGGCCGTGGCCTATGTAGCCGAAGAAGTGGTTCTTCGGACCAAACGTAATCTGTTGTGCAGTAATGGCAGGCTCGGCAGCCACGGCATTTCCGCCTCCACCGGCTGAAGTCGCGGCCAGCAAGACGACAAGATATAGACCGATTGCGGACCGACGAAAAAATGAGACCGGAAAGGCGTGCAAGGGAGGCATGGCAATGTGAGCGTTGAAAAGCAGGGAAGGATTATCACGTCGAACTGGAGCGAACGCGGTTTTGGCGATCTCGCTGGTTTTCACTTGCGTGATCGCGCAGTACGAACAGAGCAACGTAAGGCCCGCCGCACTACCGATCAAGAAGCTACAGCGATATACAATCCGACGCGCAATAGCCGGGACGACAACGAGCCGGCGGCCGTGCTGCATAAATGCCGTATTCGGAAACTCCGGCATTTCTGCGCATCAGCCGATTCGTTTTGAATCGACAGTACATTGGGGCGGCTAAGACCGTCGAGATACCAAGGAAGCGACGCGGCACTCTGAACCGGATTTTTGCGACGCGGCCAGGCGTAGAGCGGCAACGCGGAACGGCGGCAGCGAAGCGGTCGATCGAGTTTTGTATGAGCCGTTTTCTTCACACGGCACCCGCAGCGTCCAGCCTTCTGGCCCCTCGATCGCGATCGTCGAGGGAGAAGCGACGACGCCGACCGGCAAGAAACTCGTCGCTTCGTTGCGCAATCTCCGCTTCCAATAATGGAACGACGCATTGGCCAGGCCGTGCCGCTCACAAAACGTCTTAATCGACTGCCCGCTGTGAACCTGCTCCGCAATCCCGCAGTCGCCACTTCTCCGCCGCAGAACCGCTCAACATACCCGCCTCGCTGAAAACGCGTCTCGTTACGACACGTCTTCAACTTACAACTAGCGCCAAGGTGTGTTTGGTGCAACGCGTACGGAATAATGCCATCGCCTATCGCCGCCTGCATCGACCCTAATTGACGTCGTCGACTATTTCGCGGCGTTAGTTGCGGTTCACGTGCGTGGCGCTGTTGCTGCATCCAAACAGTACGATTGTGTTGTCTAGCATCGTGCCGTCACCTTCCGGCGTGTCGGCCATTCGGCGAAGGAATTTGGCAAGCAAGTCGGCTTGGAATTTGTCGTAGGTCCCGAGCTGTTCCATGGCCTTCGGATTCGCACTGCGCAGTTGTGGGCCAGGACGTGGTGGTTCGCGAGACCCAACGCCGTCTTCGGCATGTCGGTCCAGGGGCCGCCGTTCATGCTTTGCAGCATGTAAGTGGCGTAGCGCGTGGAGTCCGTTTTGAACGCGAGGTAGATGAGGTTAGCGTTGAGCAACTACGGGAGTTCTCATCAACGAGACTTCTTGCCGCTGGGTATCTCGCACAACGGATGACTATTGGTCGGTTCGACTAGAACCTCAGCCAGCGTCGTTTGTCGAAACGCCGCCTCGACCATCGCCAAGGCGTTGTCCATACGCTTGTGCAACGGACACAGGCGCACTCCATGCGTTTTCAAGCCGAGCGGGCATTGCCGGATGCGGGCAATCGGCTCCACGGCGTTGACGACATCGAGAATCGTCAATTCTGACGGCAACTTCACCAGGGCGACCCCGCCGCCAACGCCCCGTTTCGATTGCAAGATGCCGGCTCCACATAAGCCTTGGATCACCTTCGATAAATAGGGCTTAGGGACCAGAGTGGCTGCTGCAATCTGGTCGGTCGTCCGAGGCGAGGGCGAATGATCGGCCAAATTGACGACGGCCCGCAAGGCGTACTCGACGGTTTGCGAAAACACACGGGCCTCCAAGAAAAATCAATACTGGATGTTGACATCCACATTAGCCGTTCGCTACCCTGTCGAAACTGGATGTCGTCGTCCATTTTAACGCACACACTTAGTTTTGGAAAGGGAACGAACATGAGCCGACCGTCTTCCATTCTCATTTCAGGGCTGCTGTTAGCGACGTTTGCGACCGGATTTCTGATCTCGGCTGAGCCATCGCAGAAACAAAAGCCAGAGCCATCAACGGCGGCTCTGGAACGGACCCGAAAAACGGTGCGAATGCTGGACGACGTTTATAAAACCGCCGTCGTGCTCATCACGGATAAGTACGTCAACAACGAAAAGGATTTCCCGGCAGGGAGTGCGGCTATCGCTCTGTTTAGTGCCATCGAGCAAAAAGGCTGGCACGGCGTGCGATTGCTCGACGTAACGGGAAAGCCCTACGACCCGAAGAATGTCGCCAAGGACGATTTCGAGAAGCAGGGCGTGAGCCGATTACAGGCTGGTAAAGACTATTTTGAAGAAGTCATCGAAAGGGACGGGAAGCCGTACTTGCGTGCGATGACGCCTGTGCCCGTGGTCATGCAGAAGTGCGTCATGTGCCACCCGCACTACGCCGACGCCAAAAAGGGA
>CAMCTH010000051.1 GCA_945877965.1 Planctomicrobium piriforme
TAAGCCCGACAGCAAAGCGTGGATCAAACGCATCGTGGTGGTGGGCGGCTCCATCAAGGAGGCTACGCCCGAGGCCAATCTCCGCGCCGACGTCGACGCCGCCCGCACCGTCTTCGCCTCCGGCGTGCCGCTTGTCGTTGTACCGCGCGAAGCCACCGCCAACCTCCAGCTCGACGACGATGGCCTGCATCGCGTCTTTGCGCCTGTGACCGCGCTCTCCCTGCAACTCGAGACGCTTCACCAACTCGGCGACGAGAAGAATCCCGGCCTCGCCGCTGTGCTCGCGGTCGCCCTGTGCCTGGATGATCGCTTCGCGTCGTTCGAGGATCTCGCCCTCGAGATCGACAAGGAAGGCGTCACCCGCGTCACCAAGGGGAAGCCGAACGCCCGGGTCGCGACGTCCGTCCGCGCCGGCGACTTCCTCAAGTGGTACGTGGACCGCATGGCCTCGTGTGTCTCGCCCGCGAAGCAGCCGTCGAAGCTGATCGCGGCCGGCGGTTTTCCCAATCGCGTGCACGTAGCGGAGGATTATGAAAACGACATCGAACGCTTCTGGTGGATGAGCGGTAAGGACGAGACCAAGAACACTCCGCCGGGCAGCCGTCGCGTGTGCCGAGGGACGCTGACCCACGACTACGACGATCTGCTGGGCAACCCAAAGGCCATGCACACCGCCGTCATCTTCAATCCCGTGCCCGGTCCGCCCATGGGCAAGAACCCACGCTTAAGCTTCCGCTACTTCCTTATGGGGACGGATCGGCTGTGCGTGCAAATCTACAGCCTCACGAACGGCTATCATCGGCAGCTTTACCTGACGGGGCTGCCGCAGGGGAGCTGGGAATCGGGAACGGTGGACATGACGGCCACGCGTCGGCCGGACGGCACCGGCGGCCCGCTGTCGGAACACGAGCGCATCGACGACATCCAGTTTTACGCCGAGCCGACGGCCGAGCTGCTCATCGACGACGTGATCTTGTACGACGCGGCCGCACCGAGCGAGAAACGGCCGTTCCCGAAACACATCCACTTCACCGCGACGTTCGACACCGGCGTGGCCGGCAAACACTGGTTGGGCAACTTCGACGTGGTGCCGGAGAAGGGCTACTTCTGGCGGGCGGCCAAGTCGGTCGACAACGCCGAGCGAGGCTTCCCCTGGATTCGCCTGCAACTGCGCGGCGAACGCGCTATGGGTGACGCGACTCAGCTCACCTTCCGCTATCGCCTGACCGGTGCGAACTCCTTGCGTGCCGTGCTCGTCAATCGCACGGCCCAGACCGAGCACGTCGTCGATGTGAAGGAGCTCAAGCAGGACATGTGGGGCGAGGCGACGGTCGACTTCAAGGGGCCGAAGATGGGCGACCGTGTCGACGAGGTGCACTGGCTATTGCCGCGCGGCGCGGAACTCTTTATCGACGATGTGATGCTGTATCTGCCGGGACTTTGAAGCGACGACATCACACAGAAAGACGATCAGGCACTTTTTGGAGGATCGTTCCATGGGCCAGCAGGCGGCGTTGGCGTCTCACACGATCCGCCGCTGCGCGACTCGTGTCCCTACCGATAACTCCGTACTTGAACGCCCTCAAGGAGTTACAAGATTCGCTACTCGGTCAGCTCGCGAGTAAAATTGCCGTTTCCCGGCAACCTTGCGAGACTTCTCAGTGGGCCTGATTCAATCGATTTGTCTGCTGCTCCGCGCATTTCTGAGTCCGCGGCTCAGCCTTGCGGCCGAGAACCTGGCCTTACGACAACAACTCGCGACTTATCATCACTCTCGTCCCCGGCCGAAGTTGCGGAAGCGTGATCGGTTGTTTTGGGTCGTGCTCTCCCGTCTGTGGCCCGGTTGGCAAGCCGTGCTGGTGATCGTGCAACCGGCTACGGTCGTGCAGTGGCATCGCCAAGGATTCAAACTGTTCTGGCGGTGGAAGTCACGTGGTGGAAAGCTCGGTCGACCGCGAATCGAGCGTGAGATTCGCGAGTTGATTCGTCGGATGTCGCGCGAGAACCCGATCTGGGGCGCGCCGCGCATTCAGGCCGAATTGAAGCTACTCGGTTACGCGGTGGCTGAATCGACCGTGGCCAAGTATATGGTTCGCACCCGTAAGCCGTCTTCTCCGACCTGGAAGACGCTCTTGCAGAACCACCTGCACGAACTGGCGGCGGTCGATTTCTTCACGGTGCCGACCGCAGCGTTCCGGGTACTGTACGTCTTCGTCGTGCTGTCGATCGACCGACGACGCGTGCTGCACTTCCACGTCACAACCTGTCCCTCGGCGGAGTGGACTGCGCAACAGGTGATTGAGGCTTTTCCGTTCGCCACGGCCCCGCGGTTCCTGATGCGCGACCGAGACGGCATCTACGGCGAGTACTTTCGGCGACGCGTCAAAAGCATGGGCTTCGAGGAGGTGATAAGTGCGCCCCGGAGTCCCTGGCAAAACCCGTTCGTAGAGCGGCTGATCGGTTCGATCCGCCACGAGTGCCTCGATCACATGATCGTGTTCAACGAGCGGCACTTGCTGCGCATCCTGCGGTCGTACTGCGAGTATTACCACACCTCCCGCACGCACATGGCATTAGACGATAATGCGCCGATCCCGCGTGAGGTCGAGCCGCCTGCGAAAGGTGCGGTCAGCGCGATTCCGCAAGTCGGCGGACTGCATCATCGTTACACCCGCCGCGCGGCGTAGGTCCCCGTGAATGTCCGTGCGCCCGCCGAACTCGAGCGCTGAGCGTGCGCGATCTGCTCACCAAAAGGGCTGGAACAAGCCGGCTGCTCGCTCGCTTAACGCGACTTTTCTCGAAATCGCGACGCCATCAACCGCTACTGACGTCCGTCCAAACCGCGCCGCCATCCGGATCGAGTTTTCGGGATGGACAGGTAGATCGCATTGATTTCTCGCGGCGAACTATAGACTCCCACTTGCAGTCGAGCTTCCGGCGTTCGTCCTCGTTCGCGCAGCTCGCGTTCCAACTCGGCGATCCGGGCATCGACCGGAGCGGCCCCTTACGGTTGAGTCAGCCACGATATCAACTCGAACGAATTGATTCACACACGCTTGCCGAAAGGACACCCACGAACAAGAAATTTGTAAGCAACAAGGACATCTGATAGAAGAGGACTTGGGTCGGGCCCGCCAAGCCTCCCTCAATCGTCGGGCCGTACGCCGAGCTCTTGTCGCACTCGGTTATCTCTCGTGCCTGAGGAGCGCAATTACTCCAACACTTAATTCAAATTAAGCGGCATGCAATTCGGGTGGTACACAGAGAACTTGCGCACAAAACAATAGAATGTCGCGAGAAACTGCTGGGCGGAGTTCACCACTTCGCTCCGACCGGCTTTGCACCCGGGTTCTTCGTGCGAATGCTATAGAGCGATGTCTTGGCGGTGATGAAGAGGGTCTTCATGTCGTCGCCGCCGAAGGTGCAATTAGCGGGGCCTTCGGGGAGCTTGACCTCTTCGACGAGCTTGCCGTCGGCGTCGTGAATTTTGAGCGTGCCGTTGGTGGTGTAGAGATTTCCCTTCACGTCGACGGCCATACCGTCGCTGCCGTGTTCGATGGCGAACAGCTTCTTGCCGAGCATGCCCTCTTTGCTCACTTCGTAGCAGGTGATAGTGCCTTTAAGGCCGTGAGTCGCGGCGTCGGGACTCTTCTTGTTGCCGCCGGTGTCGGCGACATAGAGCCGCGACTCATCCGGCGAGAAGTTGATGCCGTTGGGCATCGAGAGGTCTTTGATCACGGCTTCGACCGTCTTGGTCTTGAGGTCGAATTTATAAACGTAGCAGCCCGGCAGTTCGCCGGGTCCGCTCAAACCCCACGATGGATCGGTGAACCAGAGCGTGCCGTCGGAGCGGACGGCCACATCGTTCGGCGAGTTGAGTTTCTTGCCGTCAAACTGGTCGGCGAGCACCGTGATCGAGCCGTCGGTTTCGGTGCGAACGAGGTTGCGGCCGGCGTGTTGGCAGGTGATGAGCCGGCCGTCGAGATCGAGAATGTTGCCGTTCGAGCTTTCGCTTGTACGGAACTCAGTGAGGCCTTCGCCGTCGCGGTATTGCATGAGCTTTGAATTCGGAATGTCGGAAAAGACGAGGGTCTTCGTCGCCGGGAACCAGGCCGGTCCTTCGGTGAACTTCATGTCGCCGGCGAGTTTCTTCACTTCGGCGCCAGGCTCGATGAGCGAGGCCGGCTTATCGGCTGCACGGAGGTCGGCGATGGTCAACAGCCCGAGGGCGAGAAAGGTGAAGAGTCGGATCTTCATGGTCGTGCTCCTGAGTGGGAATACGTAACGCTGCTGTGTGTCATGACCTTCCGGAGTATTCTGCTCGAGTTCTCGCCATTCTAGCTGAAGCGAACCGGCAATTGCCATCAGCCCGGTTGCTCAGCCGGTGGGGTTGGTCATGATCGAGTGATGGCCGCTACAACTCGTACGCAACGTCGTTACGATCACCGTCTCCGGAATCTGGTCTGCACCACGTGGAACATCCCCTGCGCCATTCAACGAGACGTCCCCCCGTTCGACCGCGCATGGCTGGCTGACGGATTCAGACGTGCCCGGCGTCACCATGGCCCTCAACCTAGACGCGACTCAGTTGCAGAGACTTCTTCCTAACGCTCAATTCACCCCAAATGCCCTGCCATGCTTGCAATGCAGCCGGGGCCATCTCATGTCATCTATTTTGTGACCTGCCACCTTTAAACGAGTCCGGCCACAAGGTGATAAACTTGGGCTTGGTGCCCCCCGATTCTCTCACTGATTATGCTAATAAAATCGGGAAGGCCTCAACTCGGAAAGCCAAATCAGCCCATGCGTACTCTGATCGTCACGATTCTCTTGATGTGCGGAAGTGCCTGCCAGTCGCCCGCTGCAGAACTAGGCGGCACGCCGCTGAGTTTGGACGAAGTCCGCGCGGCGGGACGAGCGAAATCTCGGTTCTTGAAAGAAACCAAGAAGCAGACCGATTCGATGCCGGCCGTTCCGGCGGCCAATCTCGATCACTTCCACAAGTCGATCGCGCCGGTCCTGGCCCAGAGATGCGTCGCTTGTCATGGTCCTGATTCGACCGTGGCGAATCTTCGAATCGACCGGTTGAATCCTGATTTACTGACCGGACCTGATGTCGACCGTTGGCGGGGGATTTACAAGGTCCTGAGCAACGGCGAAATGCCGCCGGAAGACGAGGCGGAGTATCGGCTGGCGGATGCTGATCGCAGCAATATCGTCGACTGGCTCAGTGAGGAAATGAGCAAGGCTTCCCTGGCGCGTCGCAATCAGGCGGAGCATTCCTCGTTTCGTCGAATGACCAAATACGAATACAACTATTCCCTGCAGGAACTACTCGGTTTGCCGTATCCAATCGCGAACGGCTTGCCGCCGGAGACGGCATCGGAGGAGGGCTTCAAGAACAGTTCTGACTTGCTGCAAATGTCGGCCATGCAGTTCGAGGCCTATCGTGAGTTCGGGCTGAAGGCGCTCGAGCGAGTGACCATCCGCGGAGAACGCCCCCAGCCCGTCACTTACCTCATTTCAATGCAGGAGGAGCTGACGAAAGCTTCGGACGCCAAGCCGAAGCCGAACAAAAAGAAGGGGGAGGAAAATCGTCCCGTCGATCGGAATAGGCCGCATCTGCTCAATCGTACGACGGACGAAGCGATCGCGTTCGCCGGCGGGAACGCCGCCGCTCCGAAAACCGGTGAGTTTGCAGGCCACAACCCGGCCGTGTCGCCCGTGGTGGTCGTCCTGCCGAAATCGAGCGAGTTGAAGATCAATCTGGACCGCTTTCTGCCCGACGAGGGCATGATGCGAGTGCGGATTCGCGCCGGGCGGACGACGATGGACCCCAACGAGTATGCCGGCCTGCGATTGATCTTCAGTGCCCATACCAGCAACAACGCGAACTTCTCGCAGGTCGTCAGCCAGCGGGACCTGCCCGTCACCGCGCCGACCGACAAACCGGAGTTCATCGAGTTCGACGTTCCGCTGAGTGAAATTCAGCGCAATCCTTTCCGCAAATTGGAGACCACGTTTCCGAGGCGGGACGAGTTCCTGCACATTCGCAACGAGTCGAATGCCCGGGGCGGAAAGGAACCGCTGCAGGTCGTAATCGACTACATCGAAGTGAGCGCGCCGCACTACGATCAGTGGCCGCCGCAAAGTCACCTCGGCATTTTCATCGCGAGCAAGAATAAGAGCGACGAGCAGGCGTACAGTCGGGAAGTGTTGACCCATTTCTTGGAGCGGGCCTGGCGACGTCCCATCGCGGTTGCAGAAGTGACTCCGTTCCTCGACTTGCTTTCCAAGTTCCGCCCCGATTTCGATACGTTCGAAGGGGCCATGTTGGAAGTCTTGGCGACGGCCCTGGCGACCCCCGAGTTTCTGTACCTGACGCAACGCTCGTCCCACGCGAGTGCCTCCGGACAGGAAACGATCAACGATTCGGAACTTGCGAGTCGGCTGTCGTTTTTTCTCTGGTCGAGCGTGCCCGATCGAGAGTTGCTGCAACTCGCGCGGGAAGGCAGGCTCAAAGATCCGGCCGTCTTGAACGCGCAAGTGGACCGCCTGCTGGCCGATCCGCGGGCCCGACGATTCTCGCAACATTTCGTGGAGCAATGGCTAGGCCTCGACGGCCTGGACGGAATCACGCATGTCAAAGACGAGGCCTTACGCGAAGCGATGCGGCAAGAACCGATCGCTTTTTTTGAAGAAGCCCTGCGGAACAACCACAGCGTCCTCGATTTCTTGAACTCCGACTATGTCGTGGTCAATGAGCGACTCGCACAGCACTATGGCATCGGCGGCGTCTTCGGACCTCACTTTCGCAAAGTGCCCGTCGCCGCCCAAACGCAACGCGGCGGCATTCTAACTTGCGCCGGAGTGTTGGCCATGAATTCCGACGGCACCGATTCGCATCCTTTAAAGCGGGGCGTCTGGCTGCTGGAGCGGATTCTGCAGGACCCGCCGCCGCCGCCGCCGGCCGCGGTGCCGAAAGTCGATCTGACGGACCCGCGGATCTTGGAAATGACGCTCAAGGAACGCATTGCCGACCATCGCAATAAGCCCGCCTGCTTTTCGTGCCATTCCCGCATCGATCCGTGGGGAGTCGCGTTAGAAAATTATGATGCCCTGGGAGGCTTTCGCACGAAGATCAAGAATAAGCCCGTCGACGCCACTTCGGCGTTGTTCAACAAGCAGGAACTAGCCGGGGCGGAGGGGCTCAAGCGATACCTTTTGGCGGACCGACAGGATCAGTTTGCCCGAGCGATGGTTCACAAAATGTCGGCGTATGCTCTTGGTAGGCCGCTCACTTTCGCCGATCATGCGGACGTCGACGGCCTGACCGTTCAGTTCCGAAAGCAGGGCGATCAACTGGCGGACCTCGTCCATTTGATCGTGAACAGCAACCTATTCCATTCGAGATAAGTGTCAGAGTCGGATCATGAACCATAAGACAGCAGCGGCCTTTCCTCGTCGAAACTTTCTTCGTGGCGCCGGCATAGCGTTAGCGCTGCCGTGGCTCGAATCGCTAGCCGTGGGCAAGCCTGCTCCGAATGCCACGCCGAAGCGATTTCTGAGCGTCTATCATCCGGACGGCGTCGGTCTGCCGCTCAAGTCGGACCCGGCATGGAACGATTGGTGCTGGTTCCCGCGCGGCGGTGAGAAGGATTTCGAACTGACGAAAGTCCTCGACGTGCTCCAACCGCTGCGGAGCGAGATCACGATCTACTCCGGGCTGTCGCATCCGGCGGCGAGAAGGGTCCACGGACATTCCAACGCCGATCAGTATCTGACCGGGGCGGACATCGGCGGGCAAGGTCCCTACAAGAACACCGTTTCCGTCGACCAAGCGATTGCCGAGCATACGGGCGAACTAACTCGGCATGCTTCGTTGGTGATGTCGACCAACGGCGGCATCGGGGGTCCGCGCGGTGCGCAGACGCAATCGTTCAACCGCGAAGGCCGCCCGATTCCGGCGATGAACAAGCCGAAGCAGATCTTCGATACGCTGTTTGTCACCACCGGAAAGGATGCTCACGCCCGACTGGCGAGAAGCAAGAGCGCCCTGGACCTGCTGATTGCGAACACACGTTCGCTGGAAAAGTCGCTTTCCAAACAAGATCAGCAAACGCTCCAGCAGTATCTCGACGCGGTGCGCGATACCGAGGTCAAGCTCGCGAAAGCGCAGAAGTGGATCGATACGCCGATTCCTACGGTCGACACACGTAATCTCGATTTGGAAGCCACTCCGGCGGAAGCTCGGCTGTACTTCCAAACCATGTATGAGCTGATTTATCTCGCCTTCCTCAGTGATTCCACTCGCGTTGCGACGTTCCAGTTGGGGCGAGAAAACGGTGAGGGTCCGCACGATTTGTTGTCCCGGGCGGTAGGCCTGGGCGGTGCTCACGGCCTGACGCACGCCGTCAAACAGCCCGGCGGCTGGAAGAATCTTGGCACCTATAATCGCTACCAAGCAGAAGCGTTCGGTCGCTTCGTACAAAAGCTGAAGGACACGCCCGAACCGACCGGCAACGGAAACATGCTAGACAACACGTTCGCGATGCATGGCTCTGCTTCCAGCAGTTTCCACCTCTCGCGCAACTATCCGATCATCTCCGCCGGCGGAAAGAACCTGGGCTTCATGAACGGCCGCTACCTCAAGTTCGGCAAAGGCAACGAAGACAACCAAACCGGTGCCGGGATCGATTCCGATGCCGGGTGGCAAAGCAAGACCCAAGTGGAAGAAGAACCGCTGGCCCAGCTCTTCATTACCCTGTTGCAACGCTTCGGCATCGAGACCGATTCGTTCGCCGGAATTACAGGGACGCTGAATCGGGTGTAAGTGTCGCTCTGTGTATCGTGAGATTCTGCACTTTTGTGCGCGAGTTCTCACCATTTAGGTCGACACCGTTCCCGGCTTGGGAGACCGTGGTTAGAGAGCGGGATCTGCGGAATCGTCTTCGGCCGCGGCATGATAAGTTCCCAGCCAGGAAACGCTGTGCATGGTCTTCGTGGAAGGTTCGCTTTAACTCGCTGTTTGAGCCGGATTACGACCCAAAACCGACGGCACGAAGGTCGGTGGATCAGCGCATCAAACCAGATTCCGGAGACGGTGATCGTAACGATGTTGCGTGCGATTCGTAGCGGCCATCAATCGATCATGACCAACCCCATCGGCCGAGCAACCGGGCTGATGGCAATTGCCGGTTGGCTTCAGCTAGAATGGTGAGAAATAGCGCAGAAAACTCCAGAAGGTCGTGACACATAGCACGGAATCTTATTTACCCGCCGCCGTCCCACTCGTCCCTCGTCGCCTCCATGAAAGCACTCACCTTTACAGCACTGATCGTCGGCCTCGTCCTAGCGTCCTCCGTCGATGGATTTGCCGCCGAGGCCGTTTCGTTCAACCGAGACATTCGACCGATCCTGGCCGAGACGTGCTTCCACTGTCACGGTCCCGATCCGGGATCGCGGAAGGCCGACTTACGGCTTGATCGCGAGGAATCTTTCTTTGGCAAGAGCGAGACGCTCGTCGTTCGCGGTCGACCGGAGGCGAGTCCGCTCTATCAACGCATCTCCTCGACCGACGCCGACGAGCGAATGCCACCTCCCGATGCCCACAAGCAGCTGAAGCCGGAACAAAAAGAACTCATCCGTCGCTGGATTGCCGAGGGGGCGGTGTGGCAAGCTCATTGGTCTTTCATCGCACCGATGCGCGCCGACCTGCCCCCGGTGCAGAACGAGAGTTGGGTCCGTAACCCGATCGATCGATTCGTGTCGGCCAAGCTCGACGCCGGCGGTCTGCAACCGGCCGCCGAGGCAGATCGGGCCGTGCTGTGTCGCCGAGTTTATCTCGATCTCACCGGCCTGCCGCCGACGCCCGAGGAGTCGCTATCGTTTCTGAACGATAAGTCGCCCGAGGCTTACGAGAAACTAGTCGATAAGCTTCTCGCCTCGCCGCGATACGGCGAACATCGCGCTCGCTACTGGCTCGATGCGGCCCGCTACGCCGACACGCACGGATTGCATTTCGATAACTATCGCGAAATGTGGCCCTATCGCGATTGGGTGATCCAGGCCTTCAACCGCAATCAGCCGTTCGACCAATTTACGGTTGAACAGATCGCCGGCGACTTGCTGCCGAACCCAACCGTCGAGCAACGCATCGCCACCGGCTTTCATCGTTGCAATATGACGACGAACGAAGGGGGAACGATTGCCGACGAGAATCTGGCCGGATATGCCCGTGATCGAGTTGAAACCACCGCCTGGGTTTGGCTCGGACTCACCGCCAATTGCTGCGTCTGCCACGATCACAAGTTCGATCCGATCACGACGCGCGACTTCTACTCGATGAGCGCGTTCTTTCGGAACACGACTCAGGGTTCCCACGACGGCAACATTCGCGATACGAAGCCGGTACTGTTCATTCCGCGCGAGGAAGACGCCCCGCGATTCAAACAACTGAGCGGCGAAATCGATTCAGCCCGGGCCGAGTTCGAGAAGCGCAAGCCCGCGGCGGAAAAAGCGGCCGACGTCTGGCAGAAGACCGTCGCCCCGGCCGAGATCGACCTCGCCGAAACGGGCCTGGTCGCCCATGCTCCGCTCCGCGAAGGTGAAGGAGACGCGACACTAGTGAAGCTGGCCGACGGACGATCGGAACTTGTCGCCGCGACCGGCAAACTCGAATGGCGGACAGACGGCAAGCACGGCCCCGCCGCCGTCTTGGTCGATCAAACTTCGTTCAACCTCGGCGACCTCGGCGACTTTGAACGCGACCAACCGTTCTCGGTCGCCTTGTGGGTCCGCGCGGCTGAGAAGTCGAACGACGGCGCGCTCGTCGTTCGTTCACGAGCCGACGGCAAAGGCGAGACGTGGAAACTGGTTCTGCAGCAAGGGGGCAAACTCTCGTTGATGCTCGTCGCGGCCGACGGTAAGAGCACGATTCGTGCGACGACCCGTAACCCCGTGGTCCGCGCAGGGGTGTGGGTCCACGTCGCCGCGACGTACGACGGCTCATCAACCGACCGCGGCATTCAGTTGTATGCAAGTGCCGTCACGCTCGACGCCTCGCCGAAGGGGACGCCGCTCGAAGGCTCGATTCGCGCGAAAGGTTCGCTCGTCATCGGTCGTGCGATCAAGACCGGCGATCGTCTCGTCGGCGGCGCGGTCCAAGACGTTCGCGTCTACAACCGGCGGTTGTCGATCACCGACGTCCGCACGCTTTTCGCTCTGAACGTCGCCCGAGCAGCAGCGGACGTACCGCTTGCTAAACGCACTGCCGAACAAAAAGCCAAGCTGACGACCTTCTACGTCGAAAACCTTGACCACGCGACCGTTCCTGTGACGATTGCCTTGCAAGGTTTGGAAGACGAACGAAAGGTGATCGAGAACCGCTCGATCGTCACCCACGTTCAAGAAGAGAAGATGAATTCGCCCGCGATGGCCAACGTGCTGATGCGGGGCCAGTACGATAAGCTCGGCGAGCAAGTGACTCCGGCCGTCTTCGCGGCGCTCAATCCCCTGCCGGACAATGCTCCAAAGAATCGCTTGGGCTTGGCTCGTTGGCTGGTCGACGCGCAAAACCCTCTGACTGCGAGGGTCACGGTCAATCGCTTCTGGCAAGAGCTGTTCGGCACGGGCATTGTCAAGACGGCCGAAGATTTCGGCATCATGGGCGACGCGCCGAGCCATCCGGAATTGCTCGATTGGCTGGCCGTCGAGTTCCGCGAAAGCGGCTGGGACGTGAAGCATGTGTTGCGGCTGATGGTCACGTCGGCCGCATATCGACAGGCCGCAACGACGACTCCGGTCAAACTCATCAAGGACCGCGAGAACCGGCTCCTTTCGCGCGGGCCTCGGTTCCGCATGGATGCCGAAATGATTCGCGATTACGCCCTTGCCGCGGGCGGCACCCTGTCTGCTCGCATCGGCGGTCCGAGCACAAAGCCCTATCAGCCCGAGGGGATTTGGGACATCGTCGGTCTGCCCGGCGGAAACACGCGTGACTATCAGCAAGATAAGGGCGAAGGTCTCTATCGGCGTAGCCTTTACACGTTTTGGAAGCGAATGGCTCCGCCGCCGAACATGGAGACGTTTAACGCTCCGGCCCGCGAGATCAGTTGCCTGCGACGGGAGCGCACTAACACGCCGCTGCAAGCGCTCGTTACGTTGAACGATCCGCAGTTCGTCGAAGCGTCGCGAAACGTCGCGCAATTGGTATTGAAGCAAGGTAAGGACGACCCGAAACGAACTCTCGATCTCGCGGCGCGGCGCATCTTGTGTCGGCCGCTACGACCGGAGGAAGTGAAGGTTGTCGAAGCCGAACTCGCCGAAATGCTGAGCTATTACCATGGCCATAAGTCCGATGCCGAGGCTTTGATCGGCGTCGGCGAGAGCAAGCCGACCGCGGATGCCGATGCAGCTCAACTTGCCGCGTGGACGAACATCTGCAATCTACTGCTGAACATGGACGAAGTGTTAAACAAGTAACCCGTCGCGAACTGACATGAACCCTCTCGATACGCTCCGGCAACTCGAATCTCGTCGTCAATTCTTTGCCCACGGTAAGAACGTGGTCGGCTGGGCCGCACTCAGCTCGCTCCTCGGTCGCGAAGCAAGCGTGGCACAAAGTGCCGCGCCGACGGCCGCCGCCGCGCCGAGTGGAATCAAACTTCCCGGGCCCCACTTCGCCCCCAAAGCCAAGAACGTAATCTACCTGCACATGGTCGGCGGACCCGCGCAGATGGACCTGTACGACTACAAGCCGGTAATGAAGGAGTGGTACGACAAAGATCTGCCTGATTCGGTGCGAATGGGTCAGCGACTGACGACGATGACTTCCGGACAGGCCCGGTTTCCGATTGCGCCTTCGAAGTACAAATTCGCCCAGCACGGCAAAAGCGGCATGTGGGTCAGCGAGCTTCTGCCGAACACGGCGAAGTGCGTCGATGACATGTGCTTCATTCGTTCGCTCAACACCGAAGCGATTAACCACGAGCCCGCCATCACCGCGATGCAGACCGGCAGCCAAGTCTCCGGTCGTCCGTGTCTCGGGTCTTGGGCGTCGTACGGTCTCGGGTCGCTGAACGAAAACCTGCCGACGTTCGTCGTGCTCGTCGCCGTGCCGACGAATCGCGAGCAAGAGCAGGCCATTTCTGCCAAGCTTTGGTCGAGCGGATTTCTACCGGGCCATTACACGGGCGTCGCTTTTCGGAGCAAGGGTGACCCGATTCTATACATCAACAACCCGCCGGGAGTGCCGGGCGAGGTTCGTCGCCGCATACTCGACGGCCTGCGATCATTGAATGAGCAAACGTTCGCCGCCGTGGGTGATCCGGAGACGCAAACTCGCATTCAGCAATACGAGATGGCCTTCCGCATGCAAGCCAGCGTGCCCGAGCTAACGGCGTTCGAGACCGAATCGAAAAGTACCTTCGAGCTGTACGGTGAAGAAGCGAAGAAGCCCGGTAGTTTGGCGAACAGCATGCTCATGGCTCGGCGACTAGTCGAGCGCGGCGTCCGGTTCGTACAGATCTACCACAACAATTGGGACCATCACGCGAACGTCGCCGGTCGGATGCCGATGCAATGCCAAGACGTCGACCGCGCCACCTACGGCCTCATCAACGATCTAAAGCA
>CAMCTH010000052.1 GCA_945877965.1 Planctomicrobium piriforme
GTCAATCCGGCAACGTCGTCGGGAAGCGCGAGCGGCGGTTTATGTCCCCCTTTCTTTCCGCGATAGACAATCCGCCAGAGCCGGCCCCGTTCGCGATCGCGGCCCGGATGCAGTAGCGGCACTTCGTAGTGGCCGATGATGCGGTTGTAAAAATCGGCGACGTACAGCGCGCCGTCGGGTCCCCAACTCAGATCGACCGGGCGAAACCACGGATCGTCGCACGTCAGGAAGTCGGGCTCTTCGATTCCTTTCGACGACGAGCCGTGCCATTCGATCCGGTCGTGGTTCAAGCGGCTCGTCATCACGTTGCCGATGAAGACGTGATTCTGCAATTCGGCGGGCCACGTCGTGTCGCACACGTACATCGGGGCGTCGATGGCCGTGCTGCCGTGCGAGTGCTGGATCGTCGTCGGGGCGAACCCGAGTCCGTCGTGCGGCTTGCCGAAGCTCGGGTACCAACCGCCGCGAAGTAACTGATAGAGCGGCAAGCTGTGACAGTCGGCCGAGAACAAGTTGCCGCGCTCGTCCCAGGTGAGGCCGAACGGATTGACCTGCCCGCGGGTCCACGCTTCGATCTGCGTGCCGTCCATACCGATGCGCCAAGTGTTGCCGCTTTGCACCTTCAGTTCGCTGCCGTCGCGGCCGACGAACGTGCTTTCGTTGTTGAAGCCGTGCGTGCCGTAGAGCTTGCCGTCGAGTCCGCGACGAAACGATGCGAGATTGCCGTGCGTGTCGCGCTGCCAGCCGAGCGGGCCGATGAAGACGTCGCGCTTGTCGGCCTTGCCGTCGCCGTCGGTGTCTTCCATCAACCAGATGTTCGGAATGCTCCAGACGAGGCACTTCCACGTCACTTTGCCAGCCGCGTTGGGCGAGCGAAACGGATAGAGGCCGATCGGAATGTTGAGGCCGTCGGCGAAGACTTCGATCTTCTTCGCGCGACCCGTCTCGTCGAAGTCGGAAAAGATGGTGACCGTGTCGCGACCCGGCTTGTCGAGTTCCGCTGGAAACGGATACTCGCGCGACTCGGTGACCCAGAGCCGGCCGATCGCGTCCCATTGCATATTCATCGGCTTCCGCAAGTCGGGCTCGGCCGCGACAAGCTGCATCTCAAACCCCGGCGGCAGGTGAAACGTTTTTAATTGCTCCGCCGGCGAAAGCGGGTCCGTCGTGCGCACGCCGGCTTTGAAGAGTTCTTCATTCGGCGCGGCAGCGAAAGCGGAAGTCGAGATGACGAACGAGAGGGCGACGGCGAACGAGAGCAGGCGTGTATTCATGGCGAGAGGGCGAATAGTTGATCGATAAGAAAAGCTACGGGCATACACCCGCTGCTGGGAGGCGAGCGATTTCAAGCGTCCGAATATTCTAACCTCGCAAAACGGCGTTTGCGCCCGGCCTATTGAACATGCCGTTGCACGAAAATGAGGGCGATCAGAACGCCGATTACCGCTCCGAGATAGCCCGCTTCGTGGAGAAAAGCGACGATCATAAATGCCCGCAGGTCTTCGATATCGAGCGCGTGTTGAATGTCTCGCCATCGTTCGAGGCCGCCGGCGGCGGTTGCGAACAAAGCCGTGACGACGCCGATCGCACCGGTCGCTGCCGCCGTTGTTACGACAATTGCGAATGCCTGCCAGGTTCGTCGCAGCCTTATCGCCGGCGGCAGTTTCATGATTCCGAGTCGAGCCAGTAACCAACCGCCGATCAGGCCAACCCACCATGTTGCCAGGACACCGATGTAAGCGACGTTCCAACGAGGCGGAAACTTCGAGTTCGTCAGTCCAAACTGCACGTACTTCATCTTGGTGAAGTACTCAGGTGAGATCGTGTAGCTAATCTGATCGTGGATGCTGCCGTACGCGCCCGCGATCAGGGCCCCGATCACGGTGATCCTAAGAGCCTCGATGAATTGCCGCAGCGAAAGACGCGGAAAAAGGAAGTCCATAGAATGCAACTAGCCAAAGCGTCACGGCGCCGTGATCGAGCCGTACGTCTCCGGCCTACGATCACGATAAAACTGCCAGGTGTTGCGGACTTCGCGGATCAGGTCGAGGTCTAGATCGACGACAAGTACGTCATCGGTGTCGCGTGTTCCCGTGCAGAGTAACTTGCCGCGCGGGTCGCAGAAATAACTTTGGCCGTAGAACTCGCCGATCCGCCAGGGGTCTTCCCAGCCGGGACGGTTGATCGCGCCGACGAAGTAGCCGTTTGCGACGGCGTGGGCCGGCTGTTCCAGTTTCCACAGATACTCCGAGAGGCCCGCGACGGTCGCCGACGGGTTGAACACGATCTCGGCGCCGGCCAATCCGAGGCAGCGGGCACCTTCGGGGAAGTGGCGGTCGTAGCAGATGTAGACGCCGACGTCGGCAAACTTCGTTTTGAAAACCGGGTACCCAAGATTGCCGGGCCGGAAGTAGTACTTTTCCCAAAAGCCGGGCTGAACCTGCGGGATATGAATCTTCCGAAACTTGCCGAGGTACGAACCGTCGGCGTCGATGACGGCCGCCGTGTTGTAGTAGACGCCGGTGTTCTCTTCTTCATAGACCGGCAGGACCAGCGCGATGCCGTGCTTCTTAGCTAGCCCGGAGAAGCGCTTCACGGTCGGACCGTCGGGGACCCGCTCGACGAGGTCGTACCATTTGGTCTGCTGTTCGGCGCAGAAGTAAGGGCCGTGAAAGAGTTCTTGGAAGCAGACGATCTGCGCGCCCTTGGCGACGGCCTGGGCGAGCAGCGCCTCGTGCTTGTCGTTCATCGCCTGCTTGATTTTGGCGACCGACGACGTCGCCGGCTCGCATAACGTCGCCTGAATCAGACCGCCGCGAACAATCCGAGCCATAACTGCCTCACTGCGCGTGACCGATTTCGAGAACGGCCCTATAATACGGCCGTCATCGGCCCGCTATCAACCAGATTCACTGAGGAGCCGCATCATGTCGGCCACGCTGTCTGCTTCCGCTGCCGTGAAACCTTCGACCGACGTGCCGATGCTCATTGCCGGACGGTTGGAACATTCCAATAGCGATCGCCACGGCGACGTCTTCAATCCGTCGACCGGCAAGGTACAAGCTCGCGTGCCGCTGTGCACCGTCGTCGAGATCGATCATGCGGTGAAGATTGCGGCCGAGGCGCTGCCGTCGTGGGCCGACACGCCGGTCGTCGAACGGGCTCGCGTGATGTTCCGCTTTCGCGAACGACTGCACGCGCGGTTCGAAGAACTCGCCGCCTTAGTCACGCGCGAGCATGGCAAGACGATCGCCGAAGCGCGGGCCGAGATGCAGCGCGGCATCGAGATGGTCGAGTTCGCGTGCGGCATTCCGAGCCTGATCATGGGGCAATGCCTGGAGAACCTGGCGACGAACGTCGATTGCGAGACGAGCCGGCATCCGGTCGGCGTCTGTGCGGGCATCACGCCGTTCAATTTCCCGTCGATGGTGCCGCTCTGGATGTTCCCGGTCGCCATCACCTGCGGCAACACGTTCATCTTGAAGCCGTCGGAAAAAGTGCCGCTGTCGGCGATGAAGCTCGGCGAATTGCTATACGAAGCGGGCCTACCGCCGGGGGTGTTCAACATCGTGCATGGCGACAAAGTCGCGGTCGATGCGCTGCTCAAGCATCCGCTAGTCCGCGCCATTTCGTTCGTCGGCAGCACGTCAGTCGCGAAGTACATTTACGAAACAGGCACCGCGAATGGCAAGCGGGTGCAAAGCGCCGGCGGCGCGAAGAACCATCTCATCATCATGCCCGACGCCGACTTGGACCAAGCCGTGAAAGCGGTGCAGGCTTCGGCGTTCGGCTGTGCCGGTGAACGGTGTATGGCCGGCAGCGTGGCAGTGCCGATCGGACGGATCGCCGACGACTTGGTCGAGGGGCTGAGCCGTGTCGGCAAGGCGATGAAGGTTGGGCCGACCGACGACGGGGGCGAAGTCGACATGGGCCCGCTCATTTCGCGCGAGCATCGCGATCGTGTGGCGGGCTATTTGGACGTCGCCAAGAGTGAAGGGGCCGAGGTCGCGCTCGACGGCCGCGCATTCGACTTGCCCGGCAACGGGTTCTTGCTCGGCCCGAGCGTCGTCGATCGCGTGACGCCGAACATGCGGTTGGTCCGCGAAGAAATCTTCGGCCCCGTGTTGTCGGTCGTGCGGACCGACGATCTCGACGAAGCGTTCGCCATCGGCAAGCAATGCGAGTTCGGCAACGGCGCGTGCATCTTCACCAGCAGCGGCCATGCAGCCCGCGAGTTCAAACGCAAGTTCAACGCGGGGATGATCGGCGTGAACGTCGGCGTCCCCGCGCCAATGGCGTGGTTCCCGTTCACCGGCTGGAACAAATCGTTCTTCGGCGATCTGCACATCCAAGGGACCGAAGGGGTGCAGTTCTACACGCAACAAAAAATGACGCTGACCCGCTGGTTCAAATCAGCGAACGAATCGACCGTCGACCCGATTTGGAAAACCAAGAAGGGCGGAGCGTAAGAAGGCCCTCTCCGCCCGGAGCGGAATTAGCTGCGCGACCAAGCCTCGCGTCCGGCGAGGATCGTGCGGACGACTTTGTCGTCGACGCGGGCCGCCGTCTTGCTGATCTCGGTCGTCAGTCGGGCCAACTCCTCGCCGACGGGCAAACCGGTTGCGATCAGCCGATCGACGAGCGTCCCGAGTTCGCCGCCCGGTTCGTAGCGACGCAAATCGGCGGGCTCCACTTCGAGCAATCCGCGAAGAATCGCATCGTCGGCCGAGGTGAACGTCGTCGGCGTCGCGCTCGTTTGCACCTCAATGAACGAAAAATCTTTGCCGACGTCGAAGGAACCGAGCCGATCGGCGAGCCCGAGGATCTGCGCCGGCGCAAGCGTCGTAGCGAAGAGTGCTTCCGACGGCGTAGCTCGCGTTGAGCGACCGGCATGGACCCGCAGGAACTGCACCATTTCGCATAACAGCGAAGTCGTGGGGGACGCGCCGACGTCGGTACACAGGGCGTACGGAATGCGGCGAGCGACGACCTCGTCGAGCGGCATGACGCCCGAACCGAGCCAGGTGTTCGAGACGGGGCAGTGTGCTATCGCCGCGCCGGTTGCGCCGGGACCGATCGCCGCCGCCAGCAGGTCCCATTCGTCCTGCGTCATTTGGATGCAATGAGCCAAGATCGCCGCCCGATCAAGCAAGCCGTCGCGACGGTAGACGTCGGTGTAGCTCGCCGCATCGGGATAGAGCGACTCGGTCCACGCCTTTTCGGCCTGCTGCTCGTTTAAGTGTGTTTGCATTCGCAAGTTGAACTGCTTCGCGAGCGCCACGCCTCGCTTGCGCAGCGGAGTATCCACCGCGCCGGCGAATCGATCGGTCACAATCACGCGATGACCGAAGTCGCGCGCCAGTGCGGCGACGTCGTGCTCCAACGCCGGATCATCGGTGCGGAGATACTCGGGGCAATAGCGCTCCATCAGCACGAGGCCGACGCTCCAGGCTGGGTCGAGTTGTTCCAACGCCGCGCGGGTTGCGGTGGTGTGGACCGTCATATACGCCGCGCCGCCGACGGTGCCGTGAGCCAGCGTGTCGGTCCGAAAATCGGCGATGATCTTTCGTGCGACCGCTTCGTCGCGGCAGCGCCCTTCGGCCGGGAAGACGTTCTTGTTCAACCCGGCAAGCAGCGGTCCTCCTTCGGGCGAGCCGATCACGCCTTCCAAGAATCGGCCTCGAATCGGATGCTGCGGAATGTGAATGTGGGCATCGACAAACGGCGGCAGCAGAAAGCCGCGCGCTTGCGGAACCGCGTCGGCGGCCGAGCCGAGCTTCGCTGCGATCGCGGGCCATGCGCCGCTCGCAACGATGCGTCCCTTGCCGTCCCCCAAGATGCCGCCGTCGGCGAAGTAGCGGACCGAACCGTCGGGCTGTGGATCGAACAACGCTCCGCGCACGGCCTCGACGGTCATCGGCTGGTTCCTATCGCGCGGAAGTGATCGTGGGGCGAACCAGTCGGCCCGCGGCGGGACCGACGATCTTGCCATTCGCAAACACGGCGCGGCCCCGGACGAACGTGGCCCGCACCGTGCCGCCGAGCGTGTGCCCGACGAACGGCGTAATTTTATGCCGATAGCGAAGTTCGTCGAGTCGAACCGTCGCCGAAGTTCCCAGATCGATGAGCGTGAAGTCGGCGTCAGCCCCGAGATCGATTCGGCCTTTGGTCGTCAGCCCGAAGCGATCGGCCGGCGCGGTGGCCGTCCAATCGGCGATCCGCTTCGGCGGGAGACCGAGCCCGCCGCACCCCTCGGCCAGCAGCAGGCCGAGCGTCGTTTGCACGCCTGCAATACCGCCCCAGACGGAGAAAAAGTTCTGCGACTCTTTCAGCGACCACGGTGCCGGCGAATGATCCGAGGCGACGAAGTCGACGTCGCCGCGCAACAGCGCTCCCCACAACGCGGCCCGTTCGGCGCCGTCGCGGAGCGGCGGAGCGCATTTTGCAGCGGCCCCGATCCGCACCATGTCCTCGTCCGTCAGCAGCAAGTAATGCGGACACGTTTCACAGGTCACATCGACGCTGCGCCGCCGCGCCTCGGCGACGAGCGCTGCGCCGCGACCGCTGCTGACATGGACGATATGCAGCTTGCACTTGGTTTGCTCGGCCAGTCGGATCGCCGTCTCGATTGCCTTCAACTCCGCAGCGACGGGGCGGGACGCGAGATAGTCGCGAATGCCGGTTCGGCCGGCTGCAATCGCCGTCGCAGCGAGTTCGCCCGTAAGTTGCGGATCTTCGGCATGCACGCCGACGAGCAGTCCGCGCTTCGCCGCCGTCTCCATTCCGCGGCCGAGCGTCGCATCGTCGGCCCACAAAAAATCGTCGATGCCGCTGGAACACATGAACGCTTTGAGGCCGACGACGCCGCGGTCGGCCAACTCGTCGAGTCGATCAAGATTCGTCGGCGTCAAACCGCCCCAGAGACCGAAGTCGGTATGCGACGACGCTTCGAGGGCCACCCGTTTGAGATCGAACGAGGGACCGTCGAGCGTCGGCGGCGAGGAGTTGAGCGGCATATCGCAGTAGCAACCGCCGCCGCCGGCCGCGAACGCCGCACTTCCCGTCGCGGCCCCTTCCCAATCGGTTCGACCCGGCTCGTTGAAATGGACGTGGACGTCGACGGCCGCCGGAAACAGATGCAGTCCGAACGCGTCAACCGTCTCTCGCGTCGGCTCCACGATCCGCGGCGCGAGCTCCACGATCCGGCCTCCCTCGACGCCGACGTCCCCTTCGACGGTTCCCGACGAGAGCACGATGCGGGCATGTTGAATGACGAGGTCGAGCGGCATGGAACTTAACTCCCGCGGTAGGTGGAGTAGCTCCACGGGCTGACGAGCAGCGGGACGTGATAGTCGGCGGTCGGGTCGCTGATGTGGAAGTCGAGCGTGACGACGTCGAGGAATTTTTTCGCGTCGCGCGAGCCGATCGAGGTGAAGTAATCGCCGACGTGGAACGTGAGTTGGTAGTGACCGGTGCGGACGGCATCGCCGGTAAGCAGCGGGCCGGCGGGGCGACCGTCGTCGTTGAGCGTCGTTTCTTTAAGCAAGTTGGGCACGCCGACGACATGGAACAGCGCCACTTTCATTCCCGCGGCGGGGCGGCCGCCGGCCGTGTCGAGGACGTGCGTCGAAAGTTTGCTCATCGAAGTTGCCTCATGGGGACGTGCTTGCTCGCGGCGATTATTCTCGTTCGAGGACCGCCGTGATGCGGCCGAACGGTTCGCTGGTGGTGACGAAGATTTCGTTCTTGTTCTGCTTGCCCAACGGTCCTAGGTTGACCGGGATGCGATGTTGGTTCGGCATGGCGAGCGCGATCTTCGGGACTTCGTTGCAGACCGCCATCGCCGCTTCGCCCATGGCGTACAACGTCTGCTGGACGGCCAGACTCTTGTGCTCGACGAAGACGCCGATCATCGCGTCGCGGATTCGGTCGTGCGTCGCGTTCCAATCGTACTGCGCGTCGCCGACGGCGCTCGGCCCGTACGACCACTCGGCGTCGAGCAGCGTTGCGAAGATCCGATCATCCACCTCGGGCAGCGTCGTGTACTCATCGCGTGGAAAACCGCGAAAGGCGGAGTCGGTCGTCTTCAGCAGCGGCAAGCCGGTGAGGCCCGCGGTGAGTTCGACGGTGCTGCGCGTCCGACGAGCGCGGCAGGTGCGGAGTTCGCCGCTGCCGCCGGTGAACGAATGACGATGCGGCCGGCCGGCGGTGACGATCCGTCGCCACGGCGTCATGGCGGTTGTGATCGTCGCGGCGGAGACATGCTCGTTGCGGTCGACGAAGTGCGACGCCAGTGCCAGCGCGAAACTTTCGGGGTCGGTGAGCGGGTGATCTGCGGCGAGGCCGTAGACCGTGTTCTTCATCGTGTCGGTGGCGACGACGCGGCGATTGTCGCCGACGGTGTACGACTCGGTGAAGTCTCCCTCGAGCGCGACGTCGACGTTGAGTTCGATCAACTCATGACGGTCGGCGTGCCGCGTGACCTTCGTCAGGCGGACGCTGCTCTTGCCGTAGACTTGCGACGTGAGGCGAATGGGCATCGATCAGTTCTCCGTAACGGCGTCGTACAGTCGAAGCCGCGCGATCTTTTCGATTTCGGTCAGAGCGGTGCTGAGTTCCTGCGCGGGGGTCGCGGCCAAGCGGACCGGGAACGCAGCCAGGATAGCGTCCTTCTTATTCTCTCGCGCGCAGATGACGAACGGAAACCCGAACTTCGCTTGGTAGGCGGCGTTGAACTCCTGGAAGCGGCGAACTTCGTCGGTCGACAGTCCGCCGAGCCCCGCGGCCCGCTGCTCGGCGGTCGATTCCTTGGTGAGCGTTCCCGCGAGGGCGGCGCGGCCGACGAGATCGGGATGCGCGCGAACGAGCGCGAGTTGCTCGGTTTCGGTTGCGGACCGCATCGTCTCGCAGAGGGCGCGATGCAGAGCGTCGCGCGAGGCGAAAGGTCGGCGCGCGGCAGTCCGCTCGGCGATCCAAGGGGAGTGCTCGAACAACGGCCCACAGACGGCGACGAAGCGCTCGGTCGGGGCGGCGTTCAATTCAGAGATGTCGGTAGCCATAGCGTCTCCGACCATAACGGTCGGAGAACGCTAAAGCTAGTGACCGAGTAAAACGGCGTGAAACGAAGCAGGCCAAGCCGAGCTTAGACGCTCAACTTCCCGATCTTCACGACGGTGTGGACCTGGCGATGGCCCGTCTTGCGCTTCGAGTTCTTCCGCTTGCGGAACTTCTGCACGACGAGCTTCGGGCCTTGGGTCGTGCCGACGACTTCGGCCGAGACCGAAGCGCCTGCGAGAACCGGTTGGCCGATCTTCAGGCTCGCGCCTTCACCGGCAGCCAGCACGCGATCGAAGGTGAGTTGATCGCCGGCCGCCGCATCGCGGTAGTCGAGCGTCAGCTCCTGGCCTTCGTGAACTTTATATTGCTTGCCGCCGTCGACGATAATTGCGTACATGATTCAGAAACTCGCGGAATTCATTCAAATGGGAAGCTACTGAAAATAACAAATCGGCCGCTCATGGTCGAGAGGTGAGCCGCTTAAGACTACTGGTCGATGCTGAACTTGATCTCGCGGGCCGCCGAATCGACGCACTGGATGGTCATGAATTCGGGCGCAACTCCTTCACGGCTAATGATTTGCACCACAATTTGGGCGTCGTCTTCCAGCTTCGAAAGCTCGCGCCGTTTGCGGTTGTTCAAATAATTCGCCACGTCGTCGGCCACGGTGACCGAAATCTTGGCTACGCCCGACTCTTGCGAGGCGAGCATGAGGGCGCGAATCACTTCGATCGCCATGCTCTCCGTGGTTTTGACGACCCCGGTGCCGGCGCAGATCGGGCAGTTGTCGTAGACGCTCTTCTTGATGCTCGGGCGGATTCGCTGCCGCGTCATCTCGATGAGGCCGAACGGACTGGTCCGCAAAATCTTCGTGCGGGCCCGATCGCGACGGACGGCTTCGAGCAGCGCGCGTTCGACGCCGCGACGATGCTTCTCTTTGCGCATGTCGATGAAGTCGTTAACGATGACGCCGCCGACGTCGCGGAGACGAATCTGGCGGGCGATTTCCTTCGCCGCGAGCAGGTTCATCTGATAGGCGGTCTCTTCCGCGTTGTTCTCGGCGCGGAAGCTGCCGCTGTTCACGTCGATCGCGACCAACGCTTCGGTCTGATCGATGACGATGCTGCCACCTTGGCGGATCGGCACCTTGCGCTGATGGATCTTGGTGATCTCTTCGTCGAGCTTGTACTTGTGGAACAGCGGCTCGCGGCCTTCGTAGAGATGCAGCCGGTTGACGTACCGCGGCATGACGATCTGCAAGAACTCCTTGGCGCGCTCGTAGGCAGTCGGCTCGTCGATGTGGATCGAATCGACTTCCGTCGTGAAGATGTCGCGAATCGTCCGAATGATCATGTCGCTTTCTTCGTAGATGCAGTCGGGGGCCGACTGCTTCTTCATGCGGCGAACGATCACCTTCCAGAGGCGGAGCAAGTAGGCCAAGTCGCGCGAGATTTCTTTTTGCGTCCGGTCGACGCCGGCGGTGCGGACGATGAAGCCCAGCCCCTTCGGCGGATCGAGAGTCCGCATGATGTCGCGAAGCTTGCGGCGGGCGACGTCGTCTTCGATCTTGCGCGAGACGCCGACGCGGCCGAGCGCCGGCATCAGCACGACGTAGCGACCCGGGATGCTGATGTAGGTCGAGAGCGTGGGGCCCTTGGTGCCGATCCCTTCTTTAATGACCTGGACCAAGACTTCGTCGCCGCGGCGAAGAATGTCTTGGATCGGCGGCTTCACGCGCGGACGTGCGCCGGGGCGCGGACCGCGACGTCGCCGTTGCGCCGGAGCCCCGTTGTCGGTCGAGTCGGGACCTTCTTCTTCGCCGCCGCCGACCGCGACCGGATCGTCGTCATCGTCGTCGGCCACGTCGAAGCGGCGGACGTCGGGTTCGTCGAGCGGCATCGACGGATCGAGTCCGCCTTGACGATAGTATTGCGGCTCGACGTCGCTGATGTGCAAGAAGCCGTTGCGGCCGACGCCGAAATCGACGAACGCCGCCTGGATGCTGGGCTCCAGATTGACGATCTTGCCTTTGTAGATGTTGCCGACGTAGTTGTTCTGACTGTGGCGTTCAATGTACAGCTCTTCGAGGATGCCGTTCTCGACGATGGCGATGCGGCACTCTTCGGGCTGCGAGACATTGATGAGCATTTCTTGCTTCATGGCAAACTGCTTTCCGTTTCGGCAAGGTGGTTCCGCGAACGGACCGGCACGGGACGGAATTGCAGCGGGGCGGCGGGCTTCACGAGGCGACCTCCACGCGGGTGCGCACCAGGCGCGCGCCCGTCGTTTCGAGGTCGGCCAAACCGAGAACGGCCAGCAAGTCGCGGGGACGCACGGCCCCCGCTTCGCCCAATCGCAAATCCATCCGCAGTACGTCGTCGACGACCGAAACTTCCCGCACAGAGACGGGAAGCGACGGCGGTTCGACGGACGGCGAGTTCACTAGCGTGGCGGTCGCGGAGTCGGCGGCTGCATCGACCGCGCCGGACGGAGCCGTTGCGGAAGACGAAAGAGCTGAGTCGGCCGTGTGCGGTCCCGACGGAGCTCGTTGCAGTCGTGCGATCTGAGCGCGAACCGTTTCGCAGCGGTCCTCCGGTAAGCGAATCTCGTACACGGCACCGGCCGGTTGCGAGAAACGCGCGGGGGGCGGCATCCGTTCAATCGAGCCGACGGTCAGTCCCGGCGGAGCGTGGGCGTCGATCCGCGACGAAAGTTCGTCGAGATCGCAGTCGTTTTCGAGTTCGAGCTCGAGCACTTCGTCGAGCGAACCGATGCCGACCGCCAACGCCGAAGGAAAATTCATCTTCGGGCGTTTGTGAAAGCCCTCGCTGTGCGCCGGGCGAACATCGGCGCGGCGCAGCAGGCGTTCCCACACGCGGACCAGGTCTTGATGACCGAGCCAGCGGAGGTCGTCCAGTTTGCGATAGCGGATGCGTACTCGGGTGCGAGTCATGCGCGGAATGGTGTCCCTCGCGCCGCCGAAGGGCGAGAGGGACGGATAAAAAAACTAGAACACGAAGAAATCGGTAACGCGGCGGAACGAACGCAACTTGCCCGCGGGCACTAGCGTTCGTCCGACGTCTCGGGCAGAACCTTTCTTAACTCCTCTTTGAGGTAACGACGAATATCGCGAGCGTTGTCCATCGACAGCGCGCGGGCTGCAACGGCCCGGCATTGTTCGATCGTGACGCTCCGGATGATCTTTTTGAGCTCATGCACCGCACTGGGCGGCACGCTGAGGCTGCGAAGGCCGATGCCGAGCAGCAACATGGTGTACGTGGGGCTGCCGCTCATCTGGCCGCAGAGGCTGACGGGGCAATTCTTCGGCGCGCCGGCGCGGACCGTCATGTCGATCAGCCGCAGCACGGCGGGATCGGCGGACGAATATAAATCGGCGACCGAGGCGTTGCCGCGATCGACGGCGAGCGCGTATTGAATCAGGTCGTTCGTGCCGATCGACAGGAAGTCGACCTCGTCGACGAAGTGATCGAGCATCATCACGGCCGACGGCACTTCGACCATCATGCCGACCGGGACGTCGCGCTTGTACGGTACGCCGCTCTCGTGCAGGTCTTCGCAGACGTCGGCCAGAATCATTTTGGCCTGACGGAATTCGCGAACCGTGCTGATCAGCGGGAACATGATCCGCGCATCACCGTGAACGCCGGCCCGCAGAATGGCGCGGAGCTGCGTCTTGAAGAGCGGAATGTTCCGGAGCGACAGGCGAATGCTGCGCAGACCGAGGAACGGGTTCCGTTCGTCGTCGGCCATCTTGCCGGCGATCAGCTTGTCGGCCCCGAGGTCGAGCGTGCGGATGACGACCGGCTTGCCGCGCATCGCCTTGAGCACTTCGACGTAGGCTTGGTAATGATCTTCTTCGTCGGGGACGCTCTCGCTGCCGAGGTACAGGAACTCGGTTCGATAGAGGCCGACGCCGTCGACGCCGCGGTCGATGCAGTGCGCCGCTTCGGTCGGGAACTCGATGTTGCCGAGCATCTGCACGCGGGTGCCGTCGATTGTCTCGGCCGCGAGGTCGCGCATCTCTTCTAGACCGACGTCGCGGAGACGTTCTTCTTCGGCCTCGTGGCGATAGTGGGCCAGTGTCTCTTCGTCGGGCTGCAGAATGACGAGCCCGAGGTTGCCGTCGACGATGATCGTGTCGCCGCCCGAGACTTCGTGCAGGAACGGTCCGGTGCCGACGACGGCGGGGATTTCCATACCCTCGGCGACGATGGCCGTGTGGCTGCCGGGGCCGCCGAGTTCGGTGACAAAGCCCATCACGAAGCGACGATCGAGGTTGGCCGTTTCGCTAGGCGTCAGGTTGTGCGCCAGGATGAGCACCGGCGATTCCAACGACGATATCTCTTCGCGCGGCTTGCCCAACAGGACGCGGAGCAGCCGCTTCTCGATGTCGATGATGTCGTTCGACCGCTCGGCCAGGAAGCCGCTATCGAGCGATTGGAACACCTTGGCGTAGCGACGAAGCACGCGACTGACGGCGTACTCGGGCGAGTAGTGCCGTGTGCGGATCGAGTCCTCGAGTTC
>CAMCTH010000053.1 GCA_945877965.1 Planctomicrobium piriforme
CGAGCCCGTGTCGTCATCCGCTCGCTGGTCAGCCAATTCCTGTGCTCACAAGCGTCCGCAAACGCCTTTCGTTTTACGGCCCCGCGCGCCGCAAACTTCTTTCAGTATCCAGCCACTCTCGCGGCCTAACTTCTGTCGGGCACGTCAACACTACGAAGGAGGCGCGAGTGGGAGTGAAGAGTATGTAGCCAAAGTTCCTCCCGCTACGGACGAAGCCGGGCGCAAGGCCTGGCTGCGTCAACGCTGGACACAGCGCCAAGGCGGCGAAGCCAATCGCTTTCGCGACGCCTTGGTGAAGTGGTACGGCGCAGAGATGGGGGCCGCGGTGAAATACGCCGAGGCTTTTGAGATTTGCGAATACGGCCGTCAGCCGACTCCGGATGAGATTAAGTTGTTGTTTCCGTTCTTTCCGTGACTCGGCGCGAAGCAGAGCCCAAACTTCAGATAAGAGACGTTCAATTTATGAGTCAAAACAAACAAGCCCATTGCTCCGGTCCGATCACGCGTCGCGGCTTTCTCGAAGCCGGGTCGCTGCTGACGGGAAGTTTGGGAGTTTGCGACATTCTGCGCGGCCGGGCCGCAGCAGCAGGAACGTCGAGTGCGTCGAGGCACGAAGATACTGCCGTCATCTTGATTTGGCTACTCGGTGGTCCGAGCCATATGGAGACGTATGATCTCAAGCCCGATGCGCCGGCCGAATATCGCGGTGCGTTGAACCCCATTGCCACCAACGTTCCGGGGATCGAGCTCTGCGAGATGCTGCCGCATCACGCGCGGGTGGCCGATAAGTTCAGCATCATCCGTTCAATAACCCACGAGGACTCGCAGCACGCCCAGGGTTCGGTGCGGTTCTTAAGCGGTCGCCATACGCCGAGCGTCGATCCGATTTCGGAGTATCCTACGCTAGGTCCCATCATTTCCAAGATGCGCGAACGGCGCAACAACGGCGTGCCGAACTACGTCGCCAGTTCGATCCGCGCCTACGGCGACGGCAGCGCGTATCTCGGCGAGTCGGCGCTTCCGTTCGTGGTCGCCGGCAATCCGGGTGCACCGAGCTTCTCGTTGCCGAATCTCACCGTGAGCGAAGAGTTGCGGGGCCGCATGGACGATCGCATTGCTTTGCTCAAGGAATTCGACAAGTTTCGCAGTGATACCGACGCGAACGCTTCGATGGCTTCGCTCGACACGTTCAATCAACGCGCACTAAGCTTGATCACAAGCGAGAATGCACGAAAAGCGTTCGATCTAAAATTGGAAAGCGACGCGACGCGCGATCGCTATGGACGCCACGAATGGGGGCAGCGTGCGCTGCTGGCTCGACGCTTAGTCGAGGCCGGTTGTAGCTTCGTGCGCATGGACATGAACAGCCCCAATGTTCCTGGGACGGATGATAAGCGGATTCACAGCAATTGGGATATTCATGCGATCAATGGTGATCTGTACTACGACCTCGGCGTCCGCCTGCCGCCGTTCGATCGGGCCGTAGCCGCCCTCATCGAGGACATCTATCAACGCGGCCTCGACCGCAAGGTGATGCTCATTGTCGCCGGAGAGTTCGGACGCACGCCGCGAATCACGGTGCAAAAAGGAACCAAGTCCGGCGCCATGCAACCGGGTCGTGATCATTGGCCCGGTGCAATGTCGGTGCTCGTGTCCGGGGGCGGCGCACGCATGGGCCAAATCATCGGTTCGACGACCGACAAGGGGGAGTACCCGAAAGACAATCGATTGGATCCCAACGACTTGCTCGCCACGGTCTATCGCTTTATGGGGATCGATCAGGACTACGCCTTCCTCAATCGCAGCGGTCGACCGATGCCGATTTTGCCATTTGGCAAACCGATTGCAGAATTGGCGTAGCCTGCCTCGTGGCAACGTGAAACTTCAGCATACGCGATCTAGGTTGAGGAATCGCGCTTTAGCTCTGCAAAAAGAACGACGCGGCGGGGGCTTCATAGCGCACGGCCAGGTGAGGTGTGTCGCGCCGCACCTGACCATCGGCCAACGATTGCAGACCTGCTTGGACCAGACCGCTCGTCAATAACGTCCGTTCGACCGGATAAGGTGCCTTGCCGGTCACGAACATTTTCTCGGCCTGCGACATCAACCCGATCGAGTACGCGACGTTCGGATCGGGCGGCAAATGAAACCGCGTCGATAAGGGCTCCGCCGCACCGCGCACTCGAGCCGCAACGAGAAAGTCGCTCGTCAGGCCGTTCATCAACAGCATCGTGGCTTTCAATCCGTCCAAGTACTCAAAGCGATAAGCGATTGGATCTTTCACCCATTCGCGCATCTGTTCTGGAGTGGGATGACGATGACTGTACGAAGCAGGCTGGCGAAGCGTGTGACTGCGGGCCAAACAGGCTTCGAACAAACTCCGGTCACAACCGCCGGAGGCCCAATTGCCGGCGTCTAAAGCCTTCCACACCGCGTCGCCGCGCAGGGCCTGGACCCAGCGCACCCCGGTCTCGCCGCCTCGTCGCCGTTCGACGAAACTTTGCAGCGCCTCGAGCGCATGAAAATCATAGTGGTCGGTCGCACCGTGGGCGAGGCACAGGGCTTCGTCGACTTCGGCCCCGTAAGGAAGGTCGATCGCCGGCATCCGCCAGGTCACCGGCAGGGATGATCCGGCGAGCAGCGGAAACCCCATTGTCCTCGCGGTGTCGACCATCTCCTTCGCGTGCTCAAAGCTCCACGAAAGATGCTTGTCGTTGAAGATCGGCGTCGTCCGGTCGTCGCGGCGAAAGACTTCGACGATTTGTTGGAACAATTCGTAGCGCGGATACAGTTTTTGCCCGATCTCGTTCTGCGGGTAGTCGCCATGCTCACCGATGAGCAATACCGCATCGACGGCAAGTTGCTCGCCGCCGCAACACAAGGCTTCGGCGACGGTCGGATAGACCCGAAATCCGAACTCTTCGGCACGCTTACCGCTGAGGTCGTTTTTGGGACGTTGATCGACATACGCCGAAACGACTTCCAGCGGCGGCCGGTGCCATTTCCCCTCGCGCGGATAACCGACGAGAAATCGCTCGGCCATGTGCCACGCATGCGAGTGATAGTTCCACAGCGTTGTGACGACGGCCAATCGTTTCTTCCGCTCGGGATCCGACGCCTTTGCCGTTGTGAGCGACGTGGTCAGCAACCCTGTGCCGAGAGCGCCCATGAAATGGCGACGAGTCTGGACCATGCGCGAACCTCGGTTAGGTTTCGAAGCGATTGCCGGCGGTTGCAATTCTGGCCGCGTCGAAGCTCGCATGCAACGTTCGCCTCTATTTCGTTTGATTCTCGATTCGACATGCAGCTTGATCGTGAACTTGCCTGCGAGGTTGCGGCCGCCGGACTGCATCCGTCATGATAGAGCCGTCCGAACCGAATTCAGCCCGACGTCATAACTTGATCGGACGCCTCATGCAACGCAGAACATTCGTCGCCGGCGGTATCGCGGTCGGCCTCGGCCTGGGTTGCACTCCGACGCCCACAAGGGCTGACGCGACCCCGGTGGACTTCGAGGTCATTGATTGCCATACGCATTTCTATGATCCTTCGCGACCGCAAGGCGTCCCCTGGCCGGCGAAGAACACGTCGCTTTATCGAACCGTCTTGCCGAAGGACTTGCGAGCGCAAAAGCAATTCAAGCCGGTTACCGGCACGGTCGTCGTCGAAGCGAGTCCTTGGGTCGATGACAACGCGTGGCTGCTAGATTTGGCGAAAGACGATCCATTTATCGTCGGAATCGTCGGGAATCTCATGCCGGGCAATCCGCAATTTGCCGAGCATTTGAAGCGGTTCGCCGCCAATCCGTTATTTCGCGGCATCCGCATTTCCTCTGCGACGCTCAAACCATTGCTGGAACAGAACGACCTTTCCGATCTGAAGCGACTGTCGGACCATAATTTGTCGCTCGACGTCAATGGGGGCGCGACCTTCATCGAACCACTCGCCGCTCGCTTGCCTGATCTGCGTATTGTGCTGAACCACGTTGGCAACGTGCGAATCACGAGCGAAGCTCCGTCCGACAATTGGCAAACCGACATTCGGTCCGCAGCAAAACATCGCAATGTGTTTTGTAAAATCTCAGCCCTCACGGAAGGCGCGGCTCGCAACGGAAACGCGGCACCCGTCGATCTGGATTTTTATCGCCCGTACATCGACGTCGTATGGAAGGCCTTCGCCGACGAGCGGGTTATCTACGGCAGCAACTGGCCCGTATCGGAGCGTGGCGCAGACTATCTCACCGTCCAACGGTTGGTTTTCGAATACGCCTCGGAGAAAGGGGACGCAGTAGCAAAGAACTTCTGTTCACTCAATGCGAAGCGAGCCTATCAATGGGTCGAACGACCGGGTCGCCGCATCTGACCGCCGACAGGTACCGGTTTTCTGCGATGCCCCTCTTAGGTGCGGCACAGATCAGGGCAAGGAGTAGGAGTATCCAAGTTCAGCCGGAAATGGAGTTGCTTTTTCATCGGAGTTTGCTGATGCTTTCGTAATCCTGCCTGTCATTCGATCGCTTCCAGCCTGCTGCTGCCCGCCGCCCGTCTCTCACCGTCCGCCTACCCCCGAGAGGTTCCCGCCATGAGCCGTTCTGCTCTCTTGGTTCATCGATATGTTTTGCTGACGACTCTGTCGTTTTCGGCCGCACTCTCGGGCTTGCAAGCCTCGGCCAAGGCCCCTTCTTCCTCGCCGCTGATTCCCGCACTCGTCGACCTGGGGCAGGTCTTGGAACTTAGCATCGCCGCCGCGGGCGAGCCCGGCAAATCTGCACTGTTGCGCGGACAAGACGCACAAGGTCAACTTGTCGTGACGGCTAAATACGCGGGGGGCGCGGAGCGCGACGTTACGCGATTAGTGACGTACGCCGTCGCACCGGCCGGCATCGTCCGCGTCGATGCGACGGGACTCGTTCAAACCGTGAACGACGGCACGGCGACGATCTCGGCTGTGATCCCTTCGGGCAAGAAGGCCGAAGTGAGGCTCACGGTCACGAACTATCACGATCCCGTACCGGTCAATTTCCCGAATCAGATCACGCCGCTGTTCACTAAGTTCGGTTGCAACGGCGGCGGTTGCCACGGCAAGGCCAGCGGACAAAACGGCTTCAAGTTGTCGCTCCTCGGCTTCGAACCGACGGAGGATTTCGAACACTTGGTCCACGAAAGTCGCGGTCGCCGCTTAGCTCCCGCCGCTCCGGAAACCAGTATGTTACTTACCAAGGCGATCAATGCGTCGCCGCACGGTGGTGGACAACGGCTCGAGCCTGATTCGGTCGAGTATCGTCTGCTGCGACGTTGGATTGTGCAAGGCATGCCGTACGGCAACGAGACCGATCCCAAGGTCGTGCGGATAGAAGTTTTTCCGGCGACGAGCACGCTGACCCAACATGGCGAACAACAACTCGTCGTCACGGCGCATTACAACGACGGGTCGACGGAAGATGTGACCCGCGCGGCTCAGTTCGACGCCAATTCGCCCGACATGGGCGAAGTCTCCAAAACCGGCTTGGTGAAGACCAGTGACCTGACCGGCGATGTGGCTGTCATGACGCGCTATCAGGGCCTCGTCGCAGTCTTTCGCGGTACGATTCCGATGGGTGTGAAGATCGACCGCCTGCCGCCGCAAAAGAATCTCGTCGATCAATTCGTCTTCGACAAGTTGCAACGCTTGGGCATGCCGCCGTCGAACGTGAGCGACGATGCTACGTTCCTGCGCCGCGTGACGATCGACGTCGCCGGTCGGCTGCCGACAATAGAAGAGACGCAGCAGTTCATGTCCGACGACGACGCCGACAAGCGCGACAAGCTCGTCGACCGCCTTGTAGACAGCGGTGATTACGCCGACTACTTCGCCAACAAATGGAGCGCGTTGTTGCGAAATCGCCGCAAGTCGGCGACCTATACCCGCGGCACCTACGGTTTCCATGCTTGGATTCGCCAGAGCCTCTACGAGAACAAGCCCTACGACGAATTTGTGCGTTCGATTCTCGCCGCCTCGGGCGAGATGAGCGGCACGCCTCCGGTGGCGTGGTATCGTGAAGTGAAAGAAGTCGATCAACAGGTGGAAGACACAGCGCAGTTGTTCTTGGGACTGCGCATTCAATGTGCCCGCTGTCACCACCATCCGTTCGAGGCGTGGAGCCAACGCGACTACTACGGTTTTTCGGCCTTCTTCAAGCAAGTCGGTCGCAAGCCCGGTTCGGAAGCCGACGAAGAACGGGTCTATCACAAGCGCGGCGTCGCTACGGCCGTGAATCCCAAGACCGGCGAAACTCTGAAGCCGACCGGCTTGGGAGCCCCCGCGTTGGATATCGCCGCCGAACGTGATCCACGTCAGGTCCTAGCCGATTGGATGGCTGACCCGTCGAACAAATTCTTTGCCCCGGCGCTGGTGAATCGCTACTGGAAACACTTCTTTAACCGCGGCATCGTCGATCCAGAAGACGACATGCGGTTAACGAACCCCGCGACGAACCCGGAATTACTCGACGCCCTGGCCCAGCACTTCATCAAGACCAAGTTCGACATGAAGGATCTCGTACGCACGATCTGCAAAAGTACGACTTATCAGCTCGCGGCCGAGCCGAATCAGTACAACGCGAAGGACAAGCAAAACTTCTCACGCTATTACACCAAGCGACTCAATGCCGAAGTGTTGCTCGATGCAGTTGACTATGTGACCGGCAATGCCTCGACGTTCGGCGGACTCCCGGCCGGATCGCGGGCCGTGCAGATTCCCGACAACGGTGTAACTTCGTACTTTCTCACCGTCTTCGGCAAGCCCGAAGGGGCCAGTGCCTGCGAGTGCGAGCGTTCGTCGGACGCCAGCTTGGCGCAGAGTCTGCATCTGCTGAACTCGCAAGAAGTGCAAGGCAAGTTGTCGAATGCCACCGGTCGCGCCGGACAAATGTCGACGGACAAAGCGACCGCCGTGCAAGAGAAAGTGAAGCAGGTATACCTCGCCGCTTTTTCACGATTACCGCAACCCAACGAGCTGGCGGCTGCGGAGGCGCACCTCAACCGCGCGCAAACCGACGAAGCTCGCAAGGCGGCCTTTGAAGATATTTTGTGGGCCTTATTGAATACGAAAGAGTTTTTGTTCAATCACTAATGGCCTTTGGTTTCGCGTGTTTCGTGCTTGGAATTTCGGAGTGTCGTCGCTTTCCGAAAAACCAATCCCAAAACACATCCCTGCCAGAATCCCCGCTTCCCGCCTTGGATATCGCCATGTCCCGCAATCGTAACGCCTTTACGGCACTGATCGTTGCTTGCGCTCTCACATCGTCCGTGCGAGCACAGCTTCCCGCGACCACACTCACGACCCTGCAACCGCCGGGTGGAAAAATCGGCACGACGTTCGACGTGACGGTCGCGGCGACCGATGCCGAAGGGGCCGATCGCCTACTCTTCTCGCAATCCGGTATTAAAGCCGTAGCGAAGACCGAGCCGTCGGTTCTCTTTCCCGGCAAGCAAGAGGTACTGCCAGGCAAGTTCACGGTCACCGTCGCGGCCGACGTCGCACCGGGCATTTACGACGCACGGCTCGTCGGTCCGCTGGGAGTCTCGAACCCGCGTAGCTTCGCGATCGACCGCTGGAAAGAGTTGCTCAAAACGGCAGGCAATCGCCCGGCCGAGAAGGCCCAACCGATCGAGGTCGGCTCGGTCGTCAGCGGCACGTTCGACGCCAACAGCGAAGACTGGTTCAAGTTTTCGGCGAAGAAGGGAACGCGAGTTTTGGTCGACGTTCTAGCTCAGCGCATCGACTCGAAGGCCGATGCCACACTAGTCGTCTACGACGGCGGCGGTCACGAACTGGCCCGCAGCCGCGATGTGAATCGTCGCGACCCGTTCATCGACTTCGTCGCACCGGCCGATGGCGATTACTTTGTGAAGGCCTACGATTTCGTCTTCGCCGGCGGGGCCGACTACTTCTATCGTTTAGCCGTTCACTCCGGTGTTTATGTCGACTACGTCTTTCCGCCGGTCGTCCGGCCGGGAGAGAAGAACAAGCTCGCCGTCTTCGGTCGCAACCTGCCGGGCGGCTCGACGAGCGACGTGATCGTGGAAGGTCGCCCCCTCGATCGACTCGACGCGACGCTCGACGTCCCTGCCGCTGAGCCGACCGACCGGCTGGTCGTCTCGTCGCAGGTTCGGGCGGTCGAGGCCTTGGTCGACGGCCGCGAGTATCGCCTGAATACTTCCGCGGGCCCGTCGAACGGCGTGCCGTTGGGTTATGCCCAAGCGCCGATCGTCCTCGAAGCCGAACCGAACGACGCCCTGGAACAAACACAGACCGTGACGCTCCCTTGCGAAGTCGTGGGGCAATTCTTCCCGCGCGGCGATCTCGATGCCGTGCAGTTCGCGGCGAAAAAAGGAGACCTCGTCGCAATCGAAGTCATTTCGCAGCGGATGACCTTCGCCGCCGATCCTTGGCTGCTCGTGCAGCAGGTCGTGAAGGGGGCCGACGGCAAAATAGAACTCAAAGATATCAGGGAACTGGACGACGAAACGACGAACATCGGCTCGACGGCTTTCAACGGCGCGGCGAGCGACCCTTCCTTCCGATTGACCGCACCGGCAGACGGCACGTACCGCGTCGTCGTTCGTGACCTGCACGGCGATTCGCGCGGCGATCCGCGGTTTATTTATCGTTTGGTTCTTCGAAAACCGCAGCCCGACTTCCGCTTGATCGCCCTGCCGGTAACGCTCGCCAAGGGGCCTAACAACACGAGCGGAGTCGGTTACAGGTCGGCGGGAGTTTTGATTCGCAACGGCGAAGTGAGTCCGTTTTCGGTGATGGCCGCGAGGATCGACGGATACGACGGTGCGATTCACCTTTCGGTCGAAGGCCTGCCCAAGGGCGTTACGGCGCCCGAGGCGATCGTCGCCGCAAAATCTGATCTGACGCCGCTCACGATCGTCGTGCCGGAAAAGACCCCGGCATGGCAAGGGACGATTCGCATCGTCGGCCGGGCGACGATTGACGGCCGCGAGGTTAAGCACGAGGCTCGTGCCGGAGCCATCCTCGCCCCGGGCGATAACAAGCGCTCCGCCGAGGCCCGCATGGCGCAAGAGTTCACCGTCGCGGTCGGCGGCAACGAGGTGATGCCCTGCATGATTCAGGCGGGAGACGGCAAGCCGCTGACCGTCGAACGGGGTGCGAAAGTGACCGTGCCGGTGAAGATGATTCGTCGCGGCGCCTTCAAAGATTCCGTGGTTCTCACTCCCATCGGCCTCCCCTCGTACGCCAAAGCGGCGGCCGTGACGGTCGGCGATAAAGAGATGACGTTGATCATCGAGCTCGATGCCGGTGCTCCGGTTGGCGAGTTGACCTTCGCGCTCAGCGGCGTGATTCCGAAATTCAGCTACGTCCGTAACGAGGCCGATGTGTCCGTCGCAACGAAGCGCAAGGACGAGGCGACTCAAGCCGCCGCGGATATCGCGAAGATCGTCGATGAAACGAAAAAGAAGGCCGCAGCGGCGCCAAAAGAGAAGAAAGCGGAGGCCGATAAAGCCGTGGTACTCGCCGCGGAAAACGTCAAAAAGGCCGATGTCGCCAAGAAGGCCGTCGAGGCTCAAGCCCTGGCCGTCACGAAGACCGCGATAGCCAAGTCGATCAATAACGTGCCAATCGTCTCTACGTTAATCACGCTGAAGGTGGTCGAACCGCAGCCGAAAGAGAAGAAGAAGTAATCGTCGAACGGGGCTACTTAGATCTTAATTTTCCGATTTCGAGACCTCGCCATGTCGTTCGCTCATCTCGTCTGCTTGCGTTGTTGGAAACTCGCGTGCCTCGTCGTTCCGGCGCTGATCGTCTCACCGTTGCTCGCGGCCGAGGCCAAGCCGACGCCGATTGCCGACGTCAAGCACGACGGGCCGGTCGACTTCGAAAAAGAAATCCTGCCGATTCTGAAGAAGAACTGCACGGCTTGCCACAACCAAGCCAAAGCCGAAAGCGATCTCTCGCTGGAATCGCCCGCGGCGATCTTGAAAGGGGGCAGCAGCGGACCGGGCGCCGTCGCCAAGCAAGGAGCTGCAAGCCTGATTGTCACCCGCGCCGCCGTCGCCGACGACGAGCAGATGCCGCCGGCCGGTAACAAAGTCGGTGCCAATCGGCTGACGTCGAGTGAACTCGGTTTGCTGAAGTTGTGGATCGACCAAGGCGCGATCGGAACGGTCTCCAAGAAGGAGCAAATCACTTGGCAATCGCTGTCATCGGCCATGCATCCGATCTTTGCCGTCGCTCTCACGCCCGACGGTCAGTATGCCGCATGCAGCCGCGGCAACCAGATCTTCGTCTATCACCTACCGAGCGGGCGGGGCGTCGGCAGTCTCACCGATCCGGCGCTGCTGAAGTCGGGTCTGTACGACAAGTCGGGCGTCGCCGATTTGGATCTGATTCAATCGCTGGCCTTTAGCCCGAACGGCGAGACGCTGGCTTCGGGTGGCTATCGCACGATCAAACTTTGGAAACGATCCGCGACGACGAAGTCGCCTTATCTGGGAGGCAAGCTTCCCGCAACAACGACGCTCGCCGTCGCTTCGCCCGACCGCAAGCTGCTGGCGATCGTGCAAGGCAACGACGTGCAACTGGCCGATGTTGCCGGACAAAAACTGAAGCAGAAGCTGTCGGGCCACAATGCTCCAGTGACGGCGGTTGCTTTCTCGACCGACGGATTGAAGCTCGTTACGGCTTCGACCGACAAAACAGCCCGTGTTTGGAATACGACGGACGGCAAGTTGTCGGCGGTTGTCGAAGCGCCTGCTGAGTTGACCGCGGCGACGATCACCGGCGACGGGACGACGCTGGTCGTCGGTGCCGTCGATGGCAAGTGCCGCTCGTTTGCCATACCGAAGAATGCCGCCGCGGCCAATGCCAAGCCGTCGCTCGTTCAAGAGTGGTCGACGCCCGGTAAGCGGGTGACGGCCTTGGCTCCGGTGACCGGCAACGCGACGCACGTCGTCGTCGGCGACGATGCCGGTAATGTCACCGTCTGGGACACGCTCGATGTGAAGAAGTCGGTTAGGGTGATTCAAACGACGGGTGCCGAAATCCTCGCCTTGGCCGTCGCACCCGGTGGTGAGCGAATCGTCGGTCTCGACGTCGCCGGCGCGATGCGCATCTGGAGCAGTGCCGACGGCAAGCTGATCGCGGAAGCGAAGGGAGACGTGCGAGCCCATCGACAAGTCGCTACGGCCGATCGAGCCTTTGTCGTTGCCCAGTTACAAGTGACTGCCGAGAAGGCCTTGCTAGCCGATGCCGAAAAGGTGGCGACCGCCGAGAGCGAGGCGGCGAAGAAAGCCGAAGAAGGCAAAGTCACGGCGATCAAAGTTCAAAAGGAAAAAGCGGAAGCAGCGAAGAAGGCGGCCGACGACAAGGCGACCGCCGAGAAGGCCTCGGTCACCGCCGCCGCCGAAGCGAAGAAGGCCGACGAAGCGAAAATAGCCGCCGAGGCGGCCGTCACCGCGGCCGTCGAGGCGGAGAAGACCGCCCAAGATGCCAAGGCCGCCGTCGAGAAGACGAAAGCCGCTCGTGCCGTGGTGATTACCGCCAACAAAGCGGCGCTCGATGCCGGAACGAAAGCGAGGACGGCCCTCGCCGCGATCGACAAGACGCTCAAGCCGCTCGAAGATGCGACCAAGGCTCTGACCGAGGCCGATTCGGTGCTGCAATCGTCCGACCGCGCGATCGCTTCGGCCGCCACGGCCTCGAAGCGGGCCGCCGCCGTAGTCCCCATCGTTAAGAAGCGCGTGGCAGATGCCGAAGCTGTGCAAAAAAAGCTCGAGGCCCACATCGAAGTTGCTAAGAAGACGGCGGTCGGCACCGAGAAGTCGTTCCGCTCGCTGGCCTTTTCGCCCGACGGTAAGTTGCTGGCAGTCGGCGGCGACGACATGCTCGTGCATACGTTCGATGCCGCAACCGGCGCGGCTCTCGATATTTACGTCGGTCACGCCGGCCCGGTTGTCGGCGTCGCTTTCGCCGGCGACGATCGTCTGGCGTCGATCGGAGCCGACGGCGGCGCGCTGGTCTGGACGCTGTTCCCTGAGTGGACGTGGGCTCGTACGATTGGTGATCCGACAAGCAGCGAAATCATCGATCGCGTGACGGCCCTCGACTTCAGGCCTGATGGCAAGCTGCTAGCCTCCGGCAGCGGCGTGCCGTCGCGTAGCGGCGAACTGAAAATCTGGAATCCTGCAGACGGCAAACTCGTTCGCGAAGTGGCCGACGCCCACAGCGACACGGTGTTTTGCGTTCGCTTTTCGCCCGACGGCAAGACGCTTGCCTCGGGTGCCGCGGATAAGTTCCTCAAAACGTTCGACGTCGTAAGTGGAAAGTTGATTCGCAGCTTCGAAGGGCACACGCACCATGTGCTCGGCGTTGCCTGGTCGGCCGACGGTCGGCTGCTCGCCACGGGTGGGGCCGACAATGCCATAAAAAGCTGGAACGTCGATACCGGCGAACAGAAGAAGACGACAGCGGGATTCACCAAAGAAGTGAACGGCATCAGTTTCATCGGTACGACGACCGAAGCGATCGCCTCCAGCGGCGACAAGACGGTGCGGCTGCTTAAGGCCGACTTGGGTACGCTGGTCAAGCAGTTCGACGGCGCTACCGGCTTCCTCTACTGCTGTGCCGTTTCGACCGACGGTCGGACGGTGGCCGCAGGAGGCCAAGACGGCATTCTCCGCGTATGGGACGTCGCGACGGGGACCGAACTCAAGAACTTCACTCCGCCCGACAACTCATCGGCTCGGCAAGCCAAGAAATAGGCCGAATTTGCTTGTCTCGCCGACCGAACGCACCCCGTTTACGGCGCGCGTCGAGTTTCGTGCTTCGCCGGATTGCCTAGTCGAGCATCTGCCGATATCGGTCCGCGATCGGAACGACCGATATCAAACCGCCGCCGCCGATGCGTGAGGGGGCATCACCGGCGGCAGCGGCATGAACGATCGCTTAAAAGAGTTCCGAAATGGTTTCGCCTTGTTCGATGATGAACGTCGGGCGCCCGGCGAAGTCGGGGAAGCTGACGCGTTGATCGACGCCCAGCACTTGGAAGATCGTGGCGTGCAGATCGCTCGGCGTCAGCGGGTGATCTTTCGGCCGCTCGGCTTTGGCTTCGGTGCTGCCGATGAGTCGGCCCCCTTTCACGCCGCCGCCGGCGACGAGGATCGACATCGCGTTGCCCCAGTGGTCGCGGCCGGGAGTGCCTTGGCTTCCCGGTGGGCCGCCGTTGCCGCCGTCATTCATCTTCGGCGTGCGACCGAACTCGCTTGCCACGCAAACGAGCGTCTTTTCCAACCGTCCGCGCTCGTCGAGATCGGAGATTAACGCGGAGATCATTTGGTCGATCGTCGGCAAGTAATTGTGGTAGCGGCTTTGCATGTTCCAGTGCGTGTCCCAGCCGCCGCAATGGACCGTGACGAACGTGCTGCCGGCTTCGACCAAGCGACGAGCGAGCAGAGCGCTTTGGGCCCAGGTGTGACGACCGTAACGATCGCGGGTCTTTTCGTCTTCGCGACTCAGGTCGAACGCTTCGAGCGCCCGTTGACCGGTGA